>JBATJK010000298.1:0-1560 GCA_049668445.1 Gemmatimonadota bacterium | reverse complement strand
CACCCGGGCTGCCGGATCGGCGGAAACGTCCCTGTAGTCCACGAAGCTGGTGGCCGCGGCGAATACGAGCACCGCTTCATCGGCGTCCTGTACGCGGAGCGTGCGGTAGTCGATCTCGCTTGTCCCCCCATGCACCCGTGCGCGAAGGCGGCCCTCGTAGCGGAGGCGGCCCTCGATGCCCAGGTAGTCGGAGCTCTTGCCCGTGACTCTGAGATCGGCCCGGGGGATGCCGTCCATCCGGAAGTAGTCGGTGCCGTAGTTGGAGTGGGCCGGATTCCGCACCCCGTGCAGGTTCGCCGAGAAGGTCACGGCGCCCGGTCGGTCGGCGCTGATGCGGATCACGAGCACCTGGTCGACGGCGCTGGAGAAGACCTCGCGGAGGTAGGTCACCCCATCCACGACGTAGCGTACCCTGGCCACCCCTTCGCCGAGATCCAGCGATCTCCTGTAGTCCGTCGCCCCCTCGTGCCCCGGAAAATCAAGCCACAGGTCCGCGAACGGCTGGTACTTCATCATTTCGTAGGGCACGCCCATCATGGTGCGCCCGAACAGGTCATGGGCCCGCTCAAAGTCTCCCGCGAAGAGGTAGGCGCGGATCTGCGGAAGGGCCTCGTGGGCACCTTCGACCACCGGGTCGTAGGGCCCGCCCGACCAAAGCGTCTCCTCGTTCAGCTGGATGCGCTCCCGGGCGATTCCGCCGAAGACCATGCCTCCCAGGCGGCCGTTGCCCACGGGCAGCGCGTGGGTCCACGACTCCGCCGGCTCGTCGTACCAGAGTTCGGGGGGCGCCACACCGGACTCCTGGGCGTGGGTCGGCACGGCCGGAAGCAGGAGTGCAAGCGCGATCGCGAGGACGGTGGCGTGGGGTGCGGTGTGTTCAGGCACGTGACGACCTCAAGCTGAACGGGGGGACAACGACCTCGAATGTACCGATCCGTCGCTGGGCCAGCGAGGGATGCCGGAGTTGACAACGACGTGGCCCTTGATCGTCTTTGGAACGCGGCTTCGCCATATCTCGATGGGTAGCGGCATCAGAATCCAATCGTCGACACAGTGGAGGTCAGACGTGTCCAGTATGAAAGGCAAAGTCGCTCTCGTAACTGGAGCAAGCAGCGGAATCGGACGCGCCACCGCCCTGGCCTTTGCGGCCCGGGAAGCCAGGGTCGCTCTCGCGGCCCGGAGAGAAGACGAACTCGCCGCGCTCGCGGCCGAGATCGAGGCCAAGGGAGGCGAGGCGACCTGGGTGCGGACCGACGTCTCTATCGCAGGCGACGTGGAGCGCATGGTCGCACATACGATCGAGAAGTTCGGGCGTCTCGATTTCGCGGTAAACAACGCCGGTATCGAGGGAGATTTCCAGGGCATCGCGGACTTCTCCGAGGACGTGTGGGACAGGGTCCTCGACATCAACCTGAAGGGCACCTTCCTCTGTTTGAAGTATGAGGCTCGATCGATGCTCGGCGGCGGGCACGGCGGGGCCATCGTGAACGTGGGCTCGGTCAATTCCTTCCTCGGTTTCGGCGGGGGCGCGGCATACGTGGCCTCGAAACACGCCCAGGT
>JBATJK010000297.1:0-3518 GCA_049668445.1 Gemmatimonadota bacterium | reverse complement strand
GGTGGTCTCGATTCCATCAATACAGCTGAGTTCGGCCCGACATGCGAGAGGATGGAGCGCCAGCAATGGTGGGTCGTGTGTCACAGCGCATTCAGCACGGAACCAGACTGGGAATACGTGCTTACCGAGGCGACGGGCGCTGGCGTTTGGTTGCTACCTGATCCGAGCGTACTATCCGATGACGAGCTCAGCATGACGGATGGGTGGGGCCTCACGATAGAGCTTCGTGACGGACCTAGCTACCGCACCTTTCAGTATCGGAATCCAGACGCTCAACCGTGGCCCGAGGCCCGCCAGGCGGAGGCATTGTTTCGGATCGTCGAGGACGTTTGGAGACACGCGCCTGAGGTGGCGCAAACCGAAGGCGAGAACTCATAGTCGAGTCCGATGCCGAAGGCCCGATGTCTAACATGCGCCTGGATCTGGCGCGGTAACAGAGTGGACAAACGAACCTGGTTGGCGCGCAGCTCAGGCGCCGACCGGTAGACCGCATCGATACCTTCTGTAATCAGGGTAGCCACTGATGACTTCTTGCCGGACAATCGCTCTCCTTGCAGCTGCTGTCGGTCTCGTCGCTTGCGTCGGCGGTGAATCATCGACGTCCGACACCTGGCAAGGACGCGTCGATACGCTCCCCAGCGGCACGATAGTGGTCCACAACCTGGGGGCCGGGCAATGGGACACATCAACTGCTTGGCGCTTGGAACAGGATCTGGTGATCGGCGCTGTTGAAGGATCGGGACCGGAGGTGTTTGGAGAGATTGCCGCGGTCCACGTTGACACGCAGGGGCGAATCTACGTACTCGAAGAGCAAGCCCAAGAGATTCGCGTATTCGACTCTGCGGGAACCTATCTCCGTACTGTTGGCTCAAAGGGCGCCGGCCCAGGCGAGCTCGCCGCCGCGTTCGGATTGGCCTCTGACGACTTGGATTGGCTCTGGGTTCCGGACGTGGGCAACCGCCGGGTGACGGTGTTCGACTCGACGGGCGAGTTTGCGGAGGACTACCAGCGACCACCTGGTGTTGTGTACCCATTCCTCGGCGGCTTCGACAAGAGCGGTAGATTCTGGGACGTAACACTGAGCTTCAATGAGACGCACACGAGTTTCTTCTTCGTGAGCTTTGATTCGATCACGAGTGCCTTCGACAGCGTCCCCCCTGTGAGGTACCGGAGGGATGCTGAAAACATGACCCGCACCATGTTCTTTCTGCGGTCTCGCATGACCCTAGCATTCGACCCGGCCGGCTATATCTGGTTTGGCTCAACCGGAGACTACCGCCTGCTCCAACGATCGATGGCAGGTGACACTGTACGAATCGTCGAAACAGATACCCGCCGAGTATCCGTATCGGACGCCGAGAGGGAAACGATCCTGGCCGAGATTGCAGAGCTGCCGTTCCCCGTTGATCCGGCCCTTATTCCAACCGAGAAACCTGCGTTCAACCGTATTGTAGTCGGCGATGATGGCCACTTGTTCGTCAACGTGCCAGGCTCGGATGACGAAGAGGGTAGACTCATCGACGTGTTCGATGCTGACGGCTTGTATCTCGGCAGGCTTACGGCTCCAGTCTCATTTGAGTGGATGATCCCACCGCATTTCGGCCCAAGCCACGTTGTTGGAGTCACACGCGATGAACTCGATGTCCCCTACGTCGTGCGACTCAGAATGGTGATTCCGGAGTAAGACACTAGAGAAGCACTTCAGGCAGAGCGAGAAGAATGATGATCGCATGGTCGACATGAGACACAGGTGTTGCGCAGTGGCCTTGGCGGCGGGAATCCTCTCCGCGGCTTGCGGGAGCGAGGATCCGGTCACGCCGCCCGAGGAACCCACACCCCCTCTGGTGGTGGACATATCTGACGGCCTCGTCACGACCAGTCCCGACAGCTTTCTGGCGGCGCTCAACGCACTTTCGACAGACACCACCAGCATCGAGCAGGTTCTGGTCGTCGTGCGGCAGCAAGTGAATCCGCTCGATCCGCAGCGACTTCGAGAGCTCGGACCGGCCGTGTTGTTGCTCCCGACAGAGGTGCGTCACGGTTACACCCGTGGAGGGATCGAGTCGGGTACGTCCTCCTTTTGGGATCCGAGCATTCAGGATGACATTATCTCAATCGTCCAGGGGCACGGTGGATCGGTTGGCTATTTGTACGAGACACTCCCCGCCGTGAACCTGGTCTTGCCGGCTGACTCGGCCTCCCGCCGTGATCTCTTCGCAGAGCTTGCCGCTTACGAGGGTCTCGACTGGGTAGAACCGGCCGGCGCCGGATACTTCGATCCGCCTTCGAACCCGGTTCCATTGGGGGGTGTTAGAGCGGTTCTCGATCCCGGGAGCCCGTCCGAGTTCTCGTACCCGGCAGATGCGGTGATCAGGTATACGCTCTTCTTTGACACTCGCGACACCGTATTCAATGAGGTGTGCGACGCGGGCGAGAACGGCCACTGGAGGGTGTTCTTGGAGCGCATGGAAGGCGTCTGGACCGACGTCGGGGAGTATGGCTGTGCATTCGGCTTTCCAAGGAAGCTGGTGCTTCCACCGGGAGCCCAGTTCCGAGACTCAGTGAGGTTGCACACAGCACCTCCACCTCCGGGCAAGTACCGGCTGTACTGGGGCTACAACTATGGCGACAAGTGGATGGCCTGGGACTCGGTACTCTCCCTTCCATTCAACGTCCGCTAGAGAACACTCGCGGCAGCGTTCTAACACGCGCCTGGAGCAGACGCGATGAGGATAGTGGACAATCGAACTAGGTCAGCGCGCAGCTCAGGCGCCGACCGTTAGGCTCACGAAAGGCTAGACATACGGTCCATGAGACTCGCGGCAACTAGTCTAGCGCTTCTGCTGATAGCCGTTGGGCCGGGCCCATCTCTCGGTCAGGTTCCCGCTGATAGTCTCCAATCTGGAGACTTCGTTCGATACAGGCTGCTCAATCGTCCGTCCGGTGCCCCGCGTTTTGAAGAAGGCACATTCCAGGCGATGACGGCGTCGACGCTGACCGTGGCTAAAGGGGATTCCCTGAGAACAGAGGCCGTGTCGCTAGACGCGATCCGCTCACTCGACGTCGCCCACGGTACACGGGACCTGCGGTGGATTGGTGGAGCATTGCTTGGTATGACAGGCTGCGCTCTCCTTGGCAGCCAATTGGGAAGCCAGGGAGACCAGAGCGCCGGCGCCGCCGTACTAGGTTGCATGGTCGGCTTTCCTCTTGGCGCTGTCGTTGGGTTCGGCCTCGGAGCCGCAATCAAGGGACCGCGCTGGGTTGACGTGGAACTCGGCAGCGCCGGAGCAACGGCCGCTGTCGGTCTCACAGTCCGATTGTATGGCAAGGCGGCGCCTAACACGCGCCTGGAGCAGACGCGGTGAGGATAAGAAGCAATCAATCAGAGTCAGCGCGCAGCTCAGGCGCCGACCGTTAGGCGGGCCGCGTTGATACTCCGTATACTTCTATGGTGTATCCATTCAGCGGAGGAAGCGCGTGAAACACGAGTTTACGGCGATCATTGAGCAGGACGGGGA
>JBATJK010000296.1:0-1528 GCA_049668445.1 Gemmatimonadota bacterium | reverse complement strand
TGTAGTTGTCCCCCGGGCTTCCGGGCCACGAGAAGGACAGCTTGCCCTGGAAGTCATGGTCCCCGAAGAGGACGTCGGCGACCCCCGCACCCTCGGAGCCGGGCAGCCACGCGGCCACAAAGGCAGCGGCCGATTCCAGCTCCCGGTTGACCACCAGCGGTCTGCCCGAGACCAGCACCGCCACGACCGGTATGCCTTCGGCTGCGATCGTCCGGATGGTCTCCAGATCTTCCGGGTGCAGTTTGGCCAGCTCGAGAGTGCCGCCATAGGGATCCAGATTGGCGGTCTCGAGCACGATCTGCGATCCCGGCGCGACCGGGCCGGCGGCCCGTATGTCGCCCATGCCCTCGGCGTAGGGTCTCTCGCCAATGACCACGATGGCGGTGTCGAAACCTCCTGAACGCGCTTCGGAGCCGTCCACGCTCAGGACGGCACCAGGCGCCACCTCGCGGATCCCCTCCCAGATCGAGGTTCCACCTTCGATCAGCGAATTCCCCGTCGTGCCCTGCCAGGCCACGGTGAAACCGCCACACTGATGTCCGCGGTCATCGGCGTTCCTGCCGGCGACCAAAATGCGGGCGTGCCTGTCGAGCGGCAGCACGCTGTCGTCGTTCTTGAGGAGCACGAGCGACTTCCGCACGGCTTCCCGGGCCACCTCACGGTGTTCCGTGGACCCGAACCCGGGGTCGTTCGACCAGCGTCGCTCCGCCGGCCGGGGCCGGTCGAACAGGCCGTAGGCCAGTTTGACGGCCAGGATCCGGCGCACCGCGTCATCGATCCGTTCCATCGCCACGGCGCCTCGCAGCACGTGCGACTTCAGGTGGTCGATGAACTCCTTCCACTTCTCGGGCACCATGAACATGTCGACGCCCGCGTTCACGGCGAGCTCGATTGCCGTGGCGTAGTCGGCGTCCAGCTGGTCCGTGCCGTCCCAGTCCGATACCACGAACCCGCGGAATCCCAGCTCCCCCTTGAGCACGTCGGTGAGCAGGAGCCTGTGGCCGTGGCACTTCTCCCCGTTCCAGCTGCTGAGGGAGGCCATCACGGTCAGCACGCCGGAGGCGATCGCCTCCCGGTAGGGCGCGATGTGAGCCCGCTCCAGCTCGGCCCGTGACAGGTTCGCGTCGCCCTGGTCGATTCCGGCGGAGGTGCCTCCATCCCCCACCCAGTGCTTGGCGCACGCCACGACGCCGGCCTCGTCCGGGGCATCCTGCAGCCCGGCCACGAACCGCGCCGCGTAGGCGCCGACGATCTCGGGGTCCTCGGAGTAGCTCTCGTAGGTCCGGCCCCAGCGGACGCTGCGGGCTACGGCGAGCGTGGGCGCGAAGGTCCATTCCACTCCCGTCGCCAGAACTTCCCGGGCCGTGACCTGCGCGATCCGCTCGAGCAGATCCGGATCACTGGCCGCTCCGAGACCTATGTTGTGGGGAAAGACCGTGGCCCCGCGGAGGTTCGCGTTTCCGTGGATCGCGTCGACCCCGTAAAGCAGCGGAATCGGCAGGTGGCCGTCGTCCTCGGCCATCGACGC
>JBATJK010000295.1:0-9387 GCA_049668445.1 Gemmatimonadota bacterium | reverse complement strand
CCTCGACCGGCAACGCGGGCACCGCCCTGGCAGCGGTCGGAGCGGCGGCCGGCCTGGAAACGGTGGTCTTCGTTCCCGCTACCGCGCCCGAGGCGAAGCTCGTCCAGATGCTCTCCTACGGCGCGCGAGTGGTCCCGGTGGACGGCAGCTATGACGAGGCTTTCGAACTCTGCCTCGCGGCCTGCCGGCAGTTCGGGTGGTACAACCGGAATACGGCCCTCAACCCGTTCACCATCGAGGGCAAGAAGACCGCCGCGCTCGAGATCGCCAGATCCACGGCCCCCGCGACACCGGACGTCGTCGTCGTACCCGTGGGCGACGGAGTGATACTCGCGGGTGTAGCCAAGGGCTTCGCGGACGTCGAAGCCGCGGGTTTCATTGATCGCGTCCCGAGACTCGTAGCCGTGCAACCGGAAGGGTCGGACGCGATCGCACGTGCGTGGGCTGCTGGAGCGGACGACGCACAACCCGTCCCTGGAGCCCACAGCGTGGCTGACAGTCTCACGGTCGAAGCGCCCCGCAACGCCCGGTTGTGCCTGCGGCGGATCCGGGAAAGCGGAGGAGGAGCGGTCACCGTGTCCGACTCGGATATCCTGGCTTCGATCCCGACCCTGGCATCGCATTCCGGCGTGTTCGCCGAACCCGCGGCCGCGGCCACCGTGGCGGGCCTCGAAACGGCCCTGGACGCCGGGCTGGTTGAGCGAAACGAGTCGGTCGTCCTGCTCGTCACCGGTACGGGCCTCAAGGACGTTCCGGCCGCCTCCCGGGCCATCCAGCGACCCGAGCCCGTCGAGCCCAGCCTGGAGATGGTCGCCCGCCGGCTCGGACTCTAAGCTCCTGCCGGTCGGTCCCCGGCCGGACTCAGCTACCGACGAGCCGGATGAGGAAGTACCAGGCCCCGTTCTTGATGTTCGCATTCGCCACCACGTCGCTCTGCCCCCACGTGTAGCGAGCCTCGAACACCACCGACTCGCCATTTTCGAGCGTGTACTTCAGGCCGCCGCCCACCGGAATCCCCCACTCTGTCTTGGCCCCACCGAGCTCAGTGTCCTTGCACGACTCCTTCGATCCACCTCCGAGGGACGCCTTGCAGCCCGTGTTGAACGCACCCGAGATCCCGCCGTACGCCATGAGTCCCCAGTTCGCCCCGAGGGGCAACGTGAGTTGCACCAGGAGCGGCAACTCGACGTATTTCAGTTCGAGCTCTATGCGCTCGGAATCAAGCAGACCGGTTCCCGTGAGACCGCTGCCACCCTTTTGCGCGTAGTTCACACCCAGATTCAGGGCCAGCACATCGCCAACCGCGACCTCGCCGAAGCCGCCACCGTAGAAGCCCCACTTCGAATCACCGCTCACCGTGATGAAATCGCCGTGCAACTCGGACGCCGTGGCTCCGAGCGTCAGCCCCGCGCCACCCTGCGCCAGGGCGGGCGAGGATACCGTGGCCACGAACAGGAGAGTCACGGCGATGCCACGCGCCAGGAGTGTGAGCGTGTTCACTGTATCCTCGACATTCTGATGGAAGACGAAAACGCGGACGACCGGACGACTACTCGCAGGTAACATCGAACGTGGTCGTGACCGTATCCTGAGCCACCACGGTAACCGACCGCGGGTTGTCCCCGGCCACCACGCAATTCGGCTGCACCTCGACCAGTCTCACGGCGTGCGCGGTCGCGGTCAGTGCGGGGAAGGTGACCTCGTCCGCCGGACCGATGGCCGAAGACTGCACCCCGTCGATGGTCACGACGTAGGCCTGGTCCGGGCTCTCACCCGATGTCGTCGTGACCACTCTCAGAGCTCCGACGTCCTGGCCCACCACCGAGATCATCCCGGTCGGATTCACGTCCTGGACGCTCAGCGGATCCAAGTACTCGAACACGCCCTCTACCTTCGGTACGAAGCGGTATCGCTGACTGTTGTCCAGGTCCCCACTGTTGAACGCAAACCCGCCGTCCGGTTCCGACGTCGAGAGTATGGCGTGCTTCAGAGCGTCACGGTTGACCCACTCGATCGTGTCCCCCAGGACCACCTCGATGCTGTCACCGCCCAGTGGAACCTCAAACCGGTCGATCAGGATCTCGACCAGGAATACGGTGGTGCGCAGGCTGAACTCGGCGAAGTCTCCGCCTTCTCCCTCGATCGTAGCTGTCACTTCAATCTCGCCGAGAAGAGGTCCCGGCGTAACCGTCACTGAAGCGTTGCCGTCCGCGTCCGTCAGGGAAGCCGGGTTGGAAAGGGTGGCTACACCCTTCGTGATGGTCCAGTCGATCTGGAGGCCCTCGACAGGCTGAACGTTCTGCGTGTTCTGGACCCCGTCGACGAGTCCCAGGTCCTGCAGCGCCTGAACGACCAGCGGCTCCGGGAACGCCTCGGACGTGCGACCGTTCTGCAGGTCACCCAGCACGATCTCGAGGTAGGCATCCCCGGCTGGCTCCGTGCCTCCACCCAGACCGTACACCGGATCGTTGTCGTCGCAGGCCCCCAGCGAGAGTGAAAGCCCGAGACCGATGAGAGAGAGCACGGAGGCGCACCTTGTCGCCCGAAGATGTGGGCTGCTCATTGGACCTCACCGGAGGCAACAGGGGCCGCGGGAGACGCGGCGGCGACCTCACGCGAGTCGGCGAACTCTACGATCCTCTGCAATGTGTCCTCCGGTACCCCCTGGTGTGCGTCACAGCGAAGTTCCGAACGCTCCGTCCCGGGAGCCAGAACCTCGATCAGGAGACCGTGCACCCCGGCCTCGAGGGCCGCCTGACTGACTTCCTCTACCCGCGTCCACTCACCCGTGGCATGCGACGGATCGCCGATGACAGGGAGAGGAGTGGCACGACGAAGGGGCTCGATCACGTCGAGATCGAACTGCGAGCGGGCGTGGCTCCACGAGCAGTCGCGGCGGATACCGCGCTCACACAGAACGATGTCCAGGTTCCCTTCACGCGCGACGTACTCGGCCGAACAGAGCCACTCCTCGAGGGTGGCGCTGAAGCCGCGCTTCAGGAGGACGGGCATACCGGCCCGCCCGACCTCCACCAGGAGCGGAAAGTTCTGCATCGACCGGGACCCGATCTGCAGCATGTCCGCCATGTCGGCCACCCGCTCGACCATGCGGGGATCCTGTACCTCGGTCACGATCCCGAGTCCAGTCGCCTCGCGAACACGCGCCAGAATGTCGAGTCCCGCTTCGCCCAGGCCCTGGAACGAATAGGGACTCGTGCGAGGCTTGAAAGCGCCGCCACGCAGCAGGCGGCCGCCGGCTGCGGCCACCGCACGGGCGGCGCTCAGCGTCTGCTCGTAGGACTCCACGGCGCAGGGTCCCGCGATGACCACCGGACGCGCCTCACCGATGAGGACGCCCGCCACGTCGACGAGGTGCGTCGTGCGTGGATCGACGTACTCCGGCCAGTTGCGCCGCAGTATGCTGAGGTTGGATAAGCCGTCGGTCATCTACGCCCGTATCGGTTCCGGTTCACGTGCCCCGAAGCTAGCTGGGTAAGATACACGAAAGGCGGTTCTTCTACTAGGAAGCCACCCTCCGGAGCGCGTCCGCGATGGCCCGGCTCATGGCCGCGACCAGCTGGCTCTGGGCGTTGACCGACGCCGCGATCGAACCACTGTCGGCCGCGATTGCCTGATTGAACGACTCGGCCGCCAGGATCTCTCCGTCAACGTTGCGGATGGTCCAACGGGCCACGAGCGATGCCGAGCCATCGTGAGCCCGCTCGAAACGCCCAATGTCCAGTTCGACTGCGTATGCCGGCTGCCGGGTCTGGTACCAGGGGTGCAGAATCACCTGATCGGTCCACAGGAGCATGCTGAGATCGCCGACGATGGCGTACTGAAGCGACTCCACCAGCGGCTGCGCCCAGCGCTCCGTCTCGAGGTACTTGATCTCGTTGTCGGACTCTCGCGTGACCATACGAGTGCGCTTCAGGTAGCCCGGAAGGGTGATCGGACCGACTCCGACGCTGATATCGAGGTGGGGACCGCTCGACAGCGACGCTTGCTCATCTGTATCGCCCGACAGACCCGCTGCCGCGTACAGGTCTGGATCCACCTTGAACATGGCCAGCGTGTAGTAGCGGGTCGGGTCCTCTTTCGGATTTATGCAGGCAGCCAGAAGGCCCGCGGCGGCGACCGCCACGACCACGACCCGGGACGCGCGATTCGGTTTCATCAGTTGTCCTCCACGTCCTTGCCGCGCAGCAATGCGCTCGGGTTCTGCTGCAGGTAGTCAGCCAGTTCCGCCATAGCGGCGGCCGCGACGCCGATCTCGTGTAGCGACTGCTCGAGGTTCGTCAGCAGGGGCGAGCCGGGTTCGACGACGGCCCGCAGATTGGCGAGCGTTGCGTCCAGCTCCGCCGCCGCAGCCTCGATTTCCGCCGAGCTCGCGTCGATCCGGGGCCGGAGCATCACCATCGTGGTGTCCGCGCTCGCAGCCAGCGTCTGAATCGACCGCATGGTCGCCCGCACCTCGGCCAGGGTACCCGGGATGTCGTTCAGGGCGGCTCGAGTCTCCTTCCCGGAGGCCAGCCCGCCGACGTCATTGGCCGCTTCGGTTATCGCCTCCACCAGGCCTTCGACGTCCAGGTCGGTGAGCTTGGCCATCAGGTTCTGGACGTCCCTCTCCAGCCACTCCAGACCCGTCGACAGAGTCGGGATCTCGAACGCGTCCGCCTTCGGGTCGTTCACCACGTTGATGGGCGAGTTCCGATCCACGCTGAGAGAGATGTACTTGCGACCCGTGAGGATGCTCTCCACTGCCAGCGTGGCCCGCAGCCCTCCTTCGATCAGGAGTCTCGCCACCACCGGGTCGGCCACATCGGCTACGGTTCCCTCCTTGCGGAGCTGGTTCCGATCCAGCTCGTAGAATACGGGAATTCGCAGATTCTCTTCCCAGTTCTCGAACTCTTCCGCCGTGTCGAGCATACCGTCAGGAGAGCTCGCCCTGAGCCGGATCGCGGTCACCTGCCCGATGGTTACGCCCATGAATTTCACGGGCGCACCCGGATTGAGGCCGTTCACCGATCCCTCGAACCAGGAGATGTACTCGACGGTGTCCTTGAACAGCTTCCCGCTGCCCAGAACGATGATCGCAGCCACGATCAGGCCCACGCCCCCCACGATGAAGCCTCCCACCATGGCGGGACTCGCGCGTCTACTCATGCTCTTCCTCTCCCCGGCGCAAGAAGCTACGCACCGCGGGGTCCTGTGAGTGATCCCGGAGCTCGGCCGGAGGCCCGATGGCCGTCGCCGTCCGGGTATTGGTGTCCAGGAATATGGCTTTCGAAGCGATGGCGAAGATGCTCGCCAATTCGTGAGTCACGACGACGAACGTCGTGCCCAGGCTCTCTTTGAGTTCCAGGATCAGGTCGTCCAGCAAGCGCGAGCTGATCGGGTCGAGGCCGGCCGACGGCTCGTCCACGAACAGGATCTCCGGGTCGAGCGCCATGGCCCGCGCCAGCCCGGCCCGCTTTCGCATGCCCCCGCTAATCTCCGATGGGTAGTAGTCCTCGAAACCTCGCAGCCCTACCAGTGACAGCTTGAGAGAGGCCACGTCCCTGATGTCAGCCGCACCGAGCCCCGTGTACTCCTCCAGCGGAAGAGCGATGTTTTCGGCCAGGGTCATCGAGCTCCACAGCGCCCCACCCTGAAACAGCACCCCGAATCTCCGCAGGTAAGACGCTCTCGCTTCCCTTGATGCCGCCGTGAAGCTCTCGCCGCCATAGAATATCTCGCCGGCCGACGGCTCGATCATCCCCAGCAGGTGCCGCATCAGAGTGCTCTTTCCACACCCGCTTCCACCCATGATCACGAAGACGTCGCCTGGCGACACATCGAAGCTGAGATCGCGCATCACGACGAAGTCACCGTACGCCATGGTGAGGTTTCGCACCGATATCTGGTCGGTCGGCGGAGCCGACACGGTCGTCGTCTCGATCATCGCGTCAGATCCCGAATACCCATGAAACCACCTGGGCAATGCCGCATGCCACGATGATGGCCACGACGCCGTTTACGACGGCTCGCGTCGCCGCATCTCCCACGGCCGATGCGCTGTTGCCGGCCGCCATTCCCTGCTTGCAGCCGGCAAGCGCGACCAGCAGGCCGTAGATGGTTCCCTTGATCACGCCGGGGAAGAAGTGAGTCATGTTCACTGCGCCGATGGTCTGCTGTATGTACGCCATAGGCGAGATATTCAGGAGTCCCACGCCCACCAGGTATCCGCCCAGGATTCCCATCAAGTCCGCGTACACCGTGAGCAAAGGCATCATCAGAACCAGAGCCACAACACGCGGCACCACCAGGAACTCCATCGGGGAGATGCCCGTCGTCCGCAGGGCGTCGATCTCCTCGGTGACCTTCATCGTGCCGATCTGCGCGGCGTACGCAGCACCACTCCGGCCCGCCACGATGATGGCCGTCATGAACGCAGCCATGTCCCGGACCATTCCAACGCCCACCAGGTCCGCGACATAGATGGCCGCTCCGAATTGCTGGAGCTGGACGGCGCCCACGAAAGCGAGGATCAATCCGAACAGGAGGCTCACCAGCGCGGCGATTCCCAGGGCGTCGGCGCCAGCCTGCTGGATGAGGAGTCGCAGATCGGATTTCCTATAGCGCGCCTTGCCGCGCACGAAGGCACCGAACGCTCGCGTCACCTCTCCCAGGAACTCGAGTTCGCCGACCGCCCCGTCATACACCTTCAACCCCAGCCGGCCGATGCGGGTCAGGGGCGAACCTCTCGGTTCTTCGGTCCGGGTGCCCCGTTCGGGTACCGCGCGGGCCAGCTCGACGAGGCGCCGTACACCGTCCGGGAGTCCGGCGTGATCCACGGGGATGCTCCGGGAATCGGCCGCATCTTCGACCCCCATCAGGAAGGTCACGACAGTGCTGTCCCAACTCTCGATGTCCGCCGAATCGAATTCGATGCCCGCGGGCGCCGGAGGGCCGTCGAGGGCCGCTTCGACCGCCGTGGTGCCGGGAAGGTGCGCGGAAATCTGCCAGGTACCCGCCAGGCCGACCACGAGCTGATCGCCGTCTCGCTGCAACGAGACCTTAGCCAGGTCCTGGGCCTGGGCCTCCGCCGCGGCCCTGCCGGGCCGGGAGGGCATCAGGCGCTCTCTCCGGATGGATTCTCAGGCGAATCGGGATCGGATTCCGGCTCGTCCTTCTCGAAGGGCGCCGGAGCTGGCTCGCGCTCCTTTCTGAACGGGCTCGAATCAGCCCCCGGCGGCACGATGACGGACATATGAGCCACCGTATCGGTCACCGGCATCTCTACCCTGGGGAGGTACTCCGAGAAGGTCTCGCCGTAGATCTCCCACACCGTGATCCACAGCGCGGCCACGATCGGCCCGATGATGAATCCGGCGGCGCCGAAAGCCAGGAGGCCGCCCAGCGTGCTTAGAAGCACCAACAGGTCGGACATCTGCGTGTCCCGGCCCACGAGCCACGGACGGAGGACGTTGTCCACCATACCGACCACCAGGGCGCACCACAGGCCCAGCCCGAGCGCTCTTCCGCCCTCCCCGACGGCGAACAGGTAGATCACCGCCGGTACCCAGATGAGCGCGGTCCCGACCCCCGGAATGATCGACAGAATCATCATCACCACGGCCCAGAACGCCCACCCCTGGATCCCCACGATCCAGAACGCGAGTCCGGCGAGGCCTCCCTGTACGATCCCGATGACGAGAGTACCCTTGATCGTTGCCCTGGCGACGGACACGAACCTGGCTACCAGGCGGTTCTCCGCCGCGGGCTCCAGGGGGATGTAGTAGAGGATCCGCGCCAGGTACTCCTTTCCGTGCAACAGGAAGAAGAACATGGCGTAGAGCATCACGAACAGGTGGAAGAAGAACGTGGCCGTACCCCGGCTGGCGGCCGCGACCAGGGTGATCAGGAGCGTACCCAGCCGCCCCGCGAACTCGGCTGCCTTGGTCGATATCAACTCCTGGTACGGCTGAATCGTCTCCCAGAACGGCAGGCGCTGCATCAACCTGTCCAGCTCGTGCGGCTGCGACATCTCCCGCTCTACCCAGGGCCCGACGGATGCGGTGACGTCGACGGCCTGGGACACGACCACACCCAGGAAGGCGGAGAGGGGGACGATCAGGACGACTACGAAGAGCGTGACGGTCAGAGCGGAGGCCGCTGCTTTCCGCCCCCCAAGCCGCCGAATGAGACGCTGATAGGTCCCGTGCATCATCCCGCTGAACACCGCGGCGAGGAAGACGGTGAGGATGAACGGCGACACCATGTGGTAGAAAACGACCGTGATGAGAAGAGCGAGGGCGATCAGGAAAATCCCCTCCATCCTCTTTCTCTCAGCCAACTCCGCCATCGGCGCGCTCCGAATGCCCTGGAAACCGGGATAGTATCGGGGCAAGTTTCCTCATTTGGCGGGCATTCGCAATCCCGGCGCGCGCTTTTCTTTCTCGTGCGGCTGCCTTATCGTCCTCGACCGGCGGCAGGCAATACCCGCGCCTTGTCTGAGGCAGCGTGCGTTCTTGAAACACGGAGGAGTCCGGCCCATGGATCCGAGCACTGGACGGCCGCGGGACACCTGGGGGTCCAAAGCCGCGTTCGTTCTCGCCGCAGCGGGGAGTGCTGTCGGGCTCGGCAATATCTGGGGGTTCCCCACGGTCGCGGGCCAGAACGGGGGCGCAGCTTTCCTCCTGATCTACCTGGCGGCTGTGGCGCTGATCGGCGCACCCGTGATGCTGGCCGAGCTGATCGTGGGTCGGCGAACGCAGAGGAACCCGGTCGGGGCGTTCAAGGCCCTGGCCCCGCACAGCATGTGGGTGGTGGTCGGAGGCCTCGGCGTACTCACCGGAATCATCATCCTCAGCTTCTACTCCGTGATCGCCGGCTGGACCCTGTCCTACATCTTCAAGACCATTGCGGGCACCTTCCAGCCGGGCGTGGATACCGAGGCGATCTACAACGAGCTGGCCGGAAGCGCGGTGCCGGCTATCTCCTGGCACCTGCTGTTCATCATCATCACGATCTACGTGGTGCTCGGGGGTGTCCGCGACGGGATCGAACGCTGGACCAAGGTCCTGATGCCCGTACTGTTCGCGCTCCTGGTGCTCTTGGCCATCCGGGCGGTCACGCTGTCCGGGGCCGAGGCGGGCCTCGCCTTCTACCTGAAGCCAGACTTCAGCAAGGTCACCGGGGCCGTGGTGCTCTCCGCCATCGGTCAGGCCTTCTTCAGCCTGAGCCTCGGCATGGGAGCCATGATCACGTACGGCTCCTACGTGTCGAAGCGGGACGACCTGGTTTCCTCCGCAGCCTGGGTGACGTTCGCCGATACGACGATCGCCATCCTCGCGGGCCTGATCATCTTCCCCACCCTGTTCCACGCGGGCCTCGAGCCCGGCG
>JBATJK010000294.1:0-3481 GCA_049668445.1 Gemmatimonadota bacterium | reverse complement strand
TTTGGGACCGATCCCAGAGACCACGGCGATGGCCCCTGTCAGGAAGGCTGCCCGGAATCGTTTCGCGAAGCCGTTACTTCCTCGTACGGACGGCGATCTGTTCATTTCCCACCCACAGGTTTGAATTGTCAGCTGCCGACTGGCGACGGCCTCCGTTGCATCACAGGGCCAGCCAAACACTCGGTGGAAGCTCAAGGGCGACGGCAATTCGGCCGGCCGCGCCAGCGGCTGACATTGAGCACGCAAAGCGTGCGCCCTCGAGCGTGCGTGAGCACGCGAACAACTACGCGCTGATAAGTGCCAGGGGCGGGATTTGCCGTCGGCCGCGCCAGCGGCTGACCCTGAGCACGCAGAGCGTGCGAAGTACCCGCTGATAGATGCCGGGGGCGGGATTTGAACCCGCACGGGGCGTACGCCCCAAGGGATTTTAAGTCCCTCGCGTCTGCCAATTTCGCCACCCCGGCGTGAACCGAATATAGGCCTGCCCGAGAAGTCCCGCAGGGCACCACGCCACAGGCACACAGCGGGACCTTGTCCGCCCCCACCCCCCGCCCCGACATTGATCCTATGAAACGATTGGATGCGCGCTCCTGGGCATTTGCCGTCGTGGCGATTCTCGCGACCGCCGTGTTCGTCCGCCTCGGCGCCTGGCAGCTCGAACGGCTGGTCGAGCGCCGTGCCCACAACGATGAGCGGACCGCCCTGGCTTCCTCCCCGCCCGTCGACTTGCCCGGGACCTCGACTGCCCCCTCCTCCGACTCACTGCTGTGGCGTCGGGTGAGGCTCACAGGCACGTGGGACTACGACAACGAGATCGTCATCCGGGGTCGCGCGGCACTCGGGTCTCCAGGGGTTCACCTGGTCACGCCACTCCGACTCGAGGGGAGTCCGGCCGTGCTGGTGCTTCGGGGCTGGCTTCCCGCGGCGGACGGACTGAGCGCCGACTTCCAGTCCGCTCGGCCGGCACCGGACGACCCGCAACGAGACAGCACGGTCGTGGTCATGGGACGCGTCTTCCCCGGTGAATCCTCGTCCGCGATCCCTCCGCGCTTCACCCGGTTTGAGGTCGGCGTGCACCTGGTTCTGGGCAGCCTCGATCTCGAGGCCGCTCAGCGCGACCTCGATGAGCCAATCCTGGACGCGTGGGTGCTGCCCGACTCGTCCACGTACCCGGAGGGCGACGGCGTTCCGCGGCTCGTCGAAGCCGCTCCGCCCTCCGATGGCCCTCACTTGATGTACGCGATTCAGTGGTTCGGTTTCGCCGCGATCACGCTCGCGGGGGCGACCTTGTTCCTCGTCGGCAGGCAGGACGACCGCCCGGAAGGAGATCACGCATGAGCTACCGCAAGTTCGTCGATCGATCCGGAAACGCCTGGCGTGTGCGAGATCGCAGCCGCTGGGAATGGCACTTCGAACCCGAGGGCGGCAACCCAGGTCCGGCGAAGGTGGCGCGAGCGCCGGGGCACCAGGACGACCCGTTCGAGCTCAGTAACGAAGAGCTTCAGCGACTGCTCGACTCGGCTCCCGGAGCGTCTCGGCCCAGGGCACCCAATCCCTTCAAGGACTGAGACCTGCACAGGTTGGGCTCACGTCCACTTGCCACATAATCCCAATGGGTGACATATTGTCACCGATGCTGTGACCTTGGGACGTGTTGGCGCAGACGGCTGGCCCCGTACCTCGCCTGGCGTACCCCTGTGAAGCCGCTTCGAAGTGCTAAATTCCGCGCCTCCCGCTGCCATAGGTATCGACGGCGCTCCAGTGGGCAATCGTGGCACACTTCCGGCAAGGGTGAAACGGGACGTCGTTCAGCGGTTTTTGGCGGGCTTAGCCGCCCGCGTCTGGGCCCGCCGACCGGGTGATCCCCCTGAACCCGGTCGCGCGGTGCCCCTTTCGGTAGTTCATCTGCGTTCGCCAGGCCCAGGCGGGCTGAAGACGGAGTAGACATGCCTGAGGAATATACGAAGGCCGATGTGGCCCCCCGCGTGCTCGTGGTGGAGGACGAGGAGAACGTACGCGATCTCCTTCTGACGGTTCTCGCGGAGAACGGATACCGCGTGGATGCCGTCCGGTCGGGCGAGGAAGGACTGCGTCAGCTGGACCAGCAGTTGTACGACCTGGTACTGCTCGACCTGAACCTGCCCGGAATGCACGGACTGAACGTGCTCGGTGCGGGTCCCGCCCTGCAGACAGACGCTCAGTTCATCGTGATGACGGCCTTCGGTTCGATCGACAGCGCGGTCGAGGCGATGAAGCTGGGAGCCGTAGACTTCATCAAGAAGCCGTTCCGCACGGAGGAGCTGCTTCACATCCTGGCACGCGCCCGCGAGGAACTCGAGCTGAAGCGCGAAGTCGCGCAGCTCAGGAGCCAGACGAACGCGGGGGTACGGGCCCACCTGGTCGGAAAGTCGCAGGCCATGCAGAGGCTGTATGGCATGATCGAGCGCGTGGCTCCGACGCGGGCCAACGTGCTGATCACGGGCGACACGGGAACGGGTAAGGAGCTGGCCGCGCGGGCGGTACACGAACTGTCGGGGCGCAGCCGCCGACCGTTCGTGGCGATCAACTGCTCCGCTCTCCCCGAGACACTGCTCGAGTCGGAGCTGTTCGGACACATGAAGGGCTCTTTCACCGGCGCCGTGCAGAGCAAGCGCGGGCTGTTCGAGGAAGCGCAGGGCGGAACCATCTTCCTGGACGAAATCAGCACGGTGTCCGAAGGGGTGCAGGTGAAGCTCCTTCGAGTTCTGCAGGATCGGAAGGTCACCCGCGTGGGAGGCCGTGAGCCGATCACCGTGGACTTCCGGCTGATCGCGGCTACGAACCGTGAACTCGGTGATCTGGTGGAAAAGGGCGAATTTCGCGAAGACCTGTTCTACAGGCTCAACGTGTTCCCCATCCGCGTGCCCTCGTTGCGCGAACGACGTGACGACATTCCAGTGCTCGCCCAGCACTTCCGACAGCGCTTCGCGGACGAGAACGGCCTCGAGCCGCCCGATATCCCGCCCAAGACCATGACCCGGCTAATGGCGTACGATTGGCCCGGCAACGTCCGTGAACTCGAGAACTTCATCGAGCGGGCGGTCATCATGCATGCCGGTGCGCGGGCCATTCCGTTCGAGCCGCCGGGGCAGCGCCCGGACCCGGAGAGGAATCTCCTCTCGAGGGCCCGCGAGGAAAAGTGGGACCTCGAGAGGCTGGAGCGGGAGTACATCCTGGATATGCTCGAGCAGACCCAGTGGCACCAGAGCTCAGCGGCTGAAGCCCTGGGCATCAGCCGGCGGACTCTGTACCGAAAGTTGAAGCGCTACCGCGAGCAGGGGATCCTGCCTGAGCCCCACCACGTGGCCCTGCGCCTCTGATCGGCGGATCGAGCACCGGAAGAGCCGCTGATCCAAGCGGCTGGATGTGCAGAGGGGCGCCTTTCGGGCGCCCCTTCTTTCTTTCTTTCCTGTGGTCGACGCCCTCGACGCCGGCGTCTAGC
>JBATJK010000293.1:0-9516 GCA_049668445.1 Gemmatimonadota bacterium | reverse complement strand
GCCCGCGGCCGACCGGGCTTCCTCCTGGCGGGCGAAGTGGGTCCGGTGCGCCGCCAGGTTCGCCGGCAGGAGTTCGGGTGCGGGGATTCCGATGGCGATCGAGTTCAGTTTCGCGCGGGCCCCGGCGAGATCTTCTTCCAGTCGCCGGGCCTCGTTCGCGGCGTGCGCTTCCGAGCCACCCCCTGACCTGGCTTGCCACACGGCGGACCCGGCGAGGACGAGGCCGGCGACGGCCATCACGGCGCCCGCCGCGCTGGACAGGGCCAACCCGACCGCTCCACCCAGAATTGTCAGCGCGATGCCCGCGACACCAATCGTGGATCGCCACGGGGAGGGTGAACCAGACTCGTATGCGGCCTCGCCCGCCAGCTGCTCCTCCAGGGCCGCGACCCGGTCCCACAGGAGTTCGGCTTGCCCGAGCCGAGCTTCGAAATCGTCCGGGTACCGCCCTCCAGCTTCCGCGCTGACCTGATCCGCCTCCGCCCGCCCGAGTTCGCCGGCCGCCGCCTCCAGCCAGCGCATGGCTTCCGTCAGCGCCGCCAGGTGCGCCTCCGCTTCCTTCTGCTCGGCCAGCAACGTCCGGCGTTCCGTGATCGGCCGATAGGCAGCTTCGAGAAGTCTGATCTCAGCCTGGACCTCGTCGAGGCTCGACTGGATCTCAGCGGTCCGCTGGATTACCGGCCGCTTCCGCCCGCGGGCGTCCCGGGCCGCTTCAAGCCGCTCGACGCCCCTCGAGACGGCCTCCTGCAACTCTTCGAGTTCGCGCGCCAGTCGCTTGGCCCGACCCCCCGGTTCGATCGGTTCCCGCGTGAGGGCTTCGAAAGCCTCTCGGAGCTCTTTGAGCGCCGTTTCGACCTTGCGGTGCGTGCCCGCTGCCGCCCGCAGGAGCTCATCGTCCAGCTTCGTGTCCACGAGCTCGCCCTGGGCGATCCAGGCGGTGCCCCTGTACGGCTCGAGCGTCCCGAATCCGATCCATTCGCGCACCAGGTCCTGGTATCGCCTGCTCTCGCTGCGAACGCCCACCGGATTCGCATCGCCGCGGAACACCTCCAGGCCCGTGGAGTCATCGCATGCCACGACCCGGTCGCTCGCGAAGTCCCGGTGCACGGTGAAGCGGCTTCCGTCAGTCGCGCGGAGCCACACCTGCGCCTCGGTCGGCCTCCCGGACCAGGGCTGCCGCAACTCCAGCAGTCGCCTTTCTTCCGGCTTCCGGCGACTGAAGCCATACAGGGTTCGCAGAAAGGCCTCGAGCAGAGTCGTCTTGCCCGATCCGTTGCGGCCCGCGATCACAACCGGGCGTTGCCCGTCCGGGAGGTCGAAGCGTCCCGAGTGGCACCCGTATTCGAGCTCGATCGCCTCGAGGCGCGGCTCGCTCACGTGACGCCCATGGCTCGAAGTGCCTTGCGGAGGGCCCGTTCCCGGAGTCCCACCTCGGCGTCGTCGGATGCGGCACGGATCCGGTCGAGGCCCAGGCGTGCCAGGTGGCCCACGACATCGTCACGGGTGGCCAGTTCCGCGAGTTTGTCCGAATCGTAGTGCCTCGTGCGATCCCGGACCCGTGCGAACGGGAAGCGGGCCGCGAGTCCTGCTTCCACTCGCTCCGGATCGACCGCGAACTCCGTTTGCCCCGAGAGCGTCACGACCGGGAGCGAGCCCGCGTCAACGAGGTCGGCCACCAGTTCGACGACTTCCAGGTCGTCCGAGCACGTGCTGACATCGACCTCCGGAAGGGCCTGCAGCGGCGGCACTCCAGAGGGTATGAGCCGGACGACGGGAGTCGAACCGGGAGTCACTTCGGCCAGCACGACGCCTCGGGGTCCGGTCTCCGTATGGTCGAGCGCGGCGAAAGAGCCGGAATAGCACGCGGGAACGGAGCCGTCGGCTGCGAACTCCGTGGGCGGGCGGAACCTGTGGTAGTCACCGAGCGCGATGTAGTCGACTCCGAGCGCTCCGAGCTCATCCCGCGAAAGGCGCAGAGAATCGCCGCCAGACCAGTGAGGCGCGTCGCGAACGGCACCGTGCAGCAAGGCCACGTGCACTCCCTCGGCGTCCGTTCGCTTGAAAATGGCCAGGGGGTCGGGCTCGTGAGCGAAGTCGTAGGCGAAACCGTACACATGGAGCGGGCCCGCCTCCGTGTCGACGCTGATGGGCTGCCTCGGATCGGGAGCGCTGAATACGTGCGCGGCCTCGGGAAGGTCGGCGTACGGACCTGGAATGACCAGCGGGTCGTGGTTGCCGGGGACCAGGAACACGGCTGGCACGACTTCGAGCAACTGCCGGACCACTTCCCGGGCCTCGGCAGCGCTCCGCTCGTCCGGACGCGGACCGTCGAACAGGTCGCCGGCAACCAGAACCGCGTGAACCTGGTGCTCACGTGCCACTGCCGGGAGGAGGCGAAATGCCCTGAGTACCGCCTCCGACCGCTCTCCGGCGTGCGGCCCGAAGGAGGCGTACGAGGCGCCAAGGTGTACGTCCGCAAGGTGCAGGATGTGCATCATGCAGCGTATCTTAACGATTAGCGCTGACAGGGCCAGACTTTCCACCGAGTTGGACTGAAATGCACCAGGAGACGGAATGAGCCGCCGCTTCAGCTGTCGATCGACGATCAACGCGAGCCCGCCTCAAGTGTGGGATTGGCACGCTCGGCCGGGTGCGCTCGAGCGCCTGGTGCCGCCCTGGGAGCGCATCCGGCTGTTGAGCCGCACTGGATCCATTGAAGCCGGTGATCTGACGGAGTTGGAGTTGCGGGCCGGACCGTTCAGGCTGCGGTGGCTTGCCGAACACCTCGACTGCGAACCCGGTCGAGGCTTCACGGATCGAATGGTCCGGGGGCCCTTCGCTCGTTGGACTCACCGCCATTCCTTCGAACCCGCGGGCCTCGAAGACTGCCGGCTCTCTGACGAGATCGAATACGGTCTGAAGGGAGGCCCGGTCGCAGACGCCCTGGCCGGTTGGGCCGTCGAAAACAGGTTGCGGCAGACCTTTGCCTATCGTCACCGGGTCACGGCGGGAGACCTCGCTGTGCACCGCAGGTATCTTCCCGACGGTCCGCAACGATTTCTGGTCACGGGCTCCAGCGGACTGGTCGGTTCTTCTCTCGTCGCCTTCCTGTCTACCGGCGGGCACCAGGTCGCCAGGCTCGTGAGGAGACAGCCCTCCCTCCCCGACTCGCTCGGGGCCTCGTCGGTGACGTGGGACCCTGCACGGGGCCGGCTGGATCCGGAGACCGTGTCCGGCCAGGACGTAGTCGTCCACCTGGCTGGTGCCGGGATCGCGGAGGGGCGGTGGACGACGGAACGCAAGCGGCTGATTCGTGAGAGTCGCATCGTCGGGACGGACCTGCTGGCTCGCGCGCTGGCGCAGGCTCCTGAGAAGCCGCGCGTGCTCGTGTGCGCTTCCGCGACCGGCTTCTACGGTGACCGTGGCGACATGGTGCTGGATGAGGGAAGCGCTTCCGGCTCGGGCTTTCTGGCCGATGTGGCGCGTGATTGGGAGGAGGCGGCGGCCCCCGCAATCGAGGCTGGAATCAGGGTCGTTCACCTCCGGCTCGGCGTGGTGCTTACCCCCGCCGGAGGAGCACTCGCGAGGATGCTTCCACCGTTCAGAGCGGGTGTCGGAGGTCCGCTGGGGGACGGCCGGCAATTCTGGAGCTGGATCACCCTCGACGACCTCCTGGCGTCCATCCTGCACGTGGCGGCCTCTGAGGATCTCTCGGGACCCGTCAACGCCGTGTCAGCCCACCCCGTAACCAATGGCCGATTCTCGTCCATCCTGGGCCGCGTCCTGCACCGTCCGGCGGCCCTGAGAGTCCCTCCCGCAGCGATTCGACTCCTGCTTGGAGAAATGGGTGAGGAACTCCTGCTCGCGAGCACCCGAGTGAAACCGGCACGGCTATTGGACTCGGGCTTCGACTTCCGATACGCGGATCTGGAATCCGCTCTTCGACACGTACTTGGCCGTGAACTGGAGACAACGCCGTGAGCGCTCGAAATCGCAAGAAGAACGGCTCATCTGCACCATCCGCGGGCTCGATTCGAATCGGCATATCGTCCTGTCTGCTCGGACAGAAGGTCCGCTACGATGGGGGTCACAAGCGGGACCGCTTCGCTACGGATGTGCTCGAGGCCTTCGTGGAGTGGGTGCCCCTGTGTCCCGAGGTGGAAATCGGACTTGGAATTCCGCGTCCCACCATCCGCCTGGAGCGCCATCGCAAGGATGGCGTGCGTCTCGTGATGCCGCAGGCCGGCGAGGATCTCACGAAGCGGATGGCAGATTGGTCGGAGAAGCGGATCGGTGGCGTGCTGGCGCAGGACCTGTGCGGCTATATCCTCAAGAAGGACTCACCGAGCTGCGGCATGGAGCGCGTCAAGGTGTACGATACCAACGGCGTGCCGGCGCGAGATGGCACCGGGGTCTTTGCGGAGGTACTGCTGCGGCGGGCGCCTCACCTGCCGGTCGAAGAAGAGGGTCGACTCAACGACCCGAGGCTGCGAGAGAACTTCATCGCGCGCGTCTTCGCCATGCGGCGTTGGAAAGACATGGAAAATATGGGGGTTACCCGCTCTCGTCTAATGCAGTTTCACGCCACTCACAAGTACCTGTGCATGGCCCGAAACCAGGCAGGAATGAGACGTATGGGCACGCTGCTCGGGTCCGCGGGGAAAGCCGACTCGGTAGCGAAGCTGGCTCATGCCTACCTCGACGAATTCACCACAGTGATGAAGCGTCCGCCATCGACCAAGGGACACACCAACGTCCTGCAGCACCTGTCCGGTTACGTGTCCGACGAACTCGATTCTTCCGACAGAGCGGAGCTCACGACGGCGATCCACGACTACCGGCACGGCCTTCTCCCGTTGATCGTGCCGCTGACGCTCCTGCGGCACCACGCCCGCAGGCAGGAGCGCAGCTACTTGCTGGAGCAGGTGTACCTGTTCCCTCACCCTCACGAGCTGATGCTCCTGAACCACGTGTAGAGGACTCCGACAGCCCCGGGGTCACGGGGCGTCGGGCGCACACCCTTCCACGAAGCGGCTGATCCGGATGCGGTTCAGTTCGGCATCCCGCTCACCCAGTTCGATGAGATCCGACAGGAATTCGGGCACGAAGAGAAGGTAGGACAGCAGGTCCGAGCCCGAGCCTCGCCGGGTACCGAGACCCCGGACCAGGTGTCGAAGCGCCCGCGGCAGTTTGCGTTCGTACTGCGCCGCCATGCGACCGATGTCCCGTGACGGCCGCAGCACGAGGAGCTCGACCTCGCGCTCGGGAAGCCGCCAGCGCTGCTTCGGATCGACCCGCTGCAGGAGTTCGTTCACCCGCTCGAGGCGCTCCGCATCCGCGTCCAGCTGGTCGAGGAAGATGGAGTTCAGCATGAGGCCGAGGATTCTCGCCGTGCTCGGGTACGGTCCGGGCTCCGAATCGTCCGCGGCGCTGCTCTCGAACCGCGAAGACACGGCGAGCACGCGATCTGCCCCCAGGTGCACGGCCGGCGCCAGTGGATAGGGCTGACGCAGGCTCCCGTCGCCGAAATACTCTCCCTCCACCTGCCACGCCGGAAAGAAGAGCGGAATGGCGGCTGAGGCCAGGACGTGGTCGACTCCGATGCCGTCTGCCCGGGACCGGCGGCGGAACCGGTTCCACATCGCGGTTTCGGGTGATCCCTGAACGAACGTCACGCTGTCCCCCGTCTGGTACGAGGTGGCCGACACGGCGAGGGCCTGCAGGCGTCCGTCTCTGATATTGGCGTCTATGTTCTCCGGCTTGACCAGGGTTTCGAGAAACCTGCGGAGAGGCCTCGTATCCACCAGGCCTCGCGTCGTCGGAGCGATGCGCGCCCCTCCGGTGGCCACGGTTCCGGCGATTCGAAGGGCGTTGCCGAGCAGCGAAGGGACGTCCGTGCGCATGACGGTCGACGTCGTCAGCGTGGACCAGCGCTGCGCGAGCTGTTCCGTCGCCTCCGGCAGGTTCTCGCGGTGGCTGGCGATGAAGGCCGCGTTGATGGCGCCGGCAGAGACTCCGGTGATGACGGGGAAGCTGAACTCCGGATGCTGCCGGGCGATCTGTCGCAGCACTCCGACCTGGTAGGCTCCGCGCGCGCCGCCACCGGACAGCACCAGGGCAGGCGTGTGACAAGCCACCGTCAATCCGAGGTCAACAGACTGCGTTGCCACGCGGTACCCGCGGGCGTCTCCAGGCCGCCGGCCCGAGCGTCACCGAGTCGCGTCAGCGTGAGGTCGAACACGGGAGTGTCCGCGGAGACGTCCCCCTGCGCTGCGAGATCGCTGAACTGCGCCCGCGAGACCATACGGATGTCACCAGCAGTATCGCGGAACCAGACGGGCATCGAGTCGAGCAAGTCCAGGTCCAGCTCGGCGCCGAGACGCCTCAGGTGTCCCGTCAGCGCGTCGATCGAGCATCCTGAAGCGCCGGAGCGGGACTCATCGACTCCGATCAGGAGGAACCGCCCGTGCAGCCAGTCGAAGCCGGCATGGAGATCGCGGCGGTGCGCGGTCCATTCGGCGACGAACGCCCGCATCGAGTCGAAAAGGAGCTCTGTCGTTGGTGCATCGGGTGCCCGAGAGGCTCCGAAGCACCACAGACGCGCGTCGTCGGGCAGCGTGTCGAAAGGAATGAGGCTCATGTGGCTACGCTGGTCCTGACGGGCCCCGGGCGCAAGTCCCGGGGCCGCCGGAAGGCGTCACTCGTAGCGAAGGGCTTCGATGGGGTCCAGGCTGGCGGCTCGCCGGGCCGGCCACGCGCCGAAGAACAGTCCGACCAGCGCGGAGAAGGCGACCGCCATCCCCACGGACTGGGGCGATACTGCCGTGCTCCAGTTGGCCAGGTTGGCGAGGGTCTTCGAGGCGCCAAATCCCAGCGCGATGCCGACGAATCCTCCCACCAGACACAGCACGAGGGCCTCAAGGAGGAACTGCGTCAGGACCTGCCGGCGGGTGGCTCCCATGGCCATGCGGATACCTATTTCACGCGTCCGCTCGGTCACCGAGACGAGCATGATGTTCATGATGCCGATGCCGCCGACCAGCAGACTCACCGCCGCGATCCCGGCCAGCAGGAAGGTGAACGTCTGCGTGGCCTCCTGCATGGTGCCCATCAACTCCGCTCGGTCCTGCACGTAGAAATCGTTCTCGGCCCCGACCCGGAGCTTGTGCTCGCGCCGCAGGACCTGCTCGATCTGCGCCATGGCCGCGGTGGGCGAGTAGCCGTCGGCGATCTTGACGTTGAACGAGCCGATCCGGTCGGTGCCCATGATCCGGAACTGTGCCGTCTGCACCGGGATGAAGATCCTCTCGTCCTGGTTGAACCACCCTGAGCCGCCCTTGGCCTCGAGCACGCCCACCACCTCGAAGGTGACGTTTCGAATGGAGATGGTCTGCCCAAGCATCTCGAGTGGAGTGCTCTCGAACGTTTCGGGGACGGTTCCGCCGATCACGGCCACGCGGCGACGTCCCGCGTCTTCTTCTGGAGTGAAAAAGCGCCCGTACTGGGCCGAGTAGTTGTTCAGTTCGGCAAAATTCGCCGTCGTTCCGGTTACCCGCATGTTGGCGTTGGAGCGGTTGAACTCCACCTGCGCGTTCGACACCATCTCCGGGGCCGCCATCGTGATGGCCTCGGTGCCACTCTCCACCGCGAGTGCATCGGTCAGGTACATGCGAGCGCTCGATGAGCGGACGCCGCGGTGCCAGCCCTGGCCCGGGCGAACGGTGAGCACGTCGGTTCCGAGCGCCTGCAACTGGCTCTCGACGGACTGTTGAGCCCCGGTCCCGAGGGCCACCATGGTGATGACCGCTCCGACGCCGATCACGATACCGAGCATCGTGAGGAGGCTTCGCATCTTGTTGGCGCCGATCGCCTGCAGGGCCACCCGGATGATCTCGAAGATGAGCATCAGCGGCTCCTAGCGGCCCATACCGGGCATGGACGTACGACGACGCATGAACTCGAGCATCTCGCTCTGTTGGACGAGTCCCTGCGGAACCTGGAACACCACGTCCCCCTCATCCAGGCCCGCGATGATCTCCGTGTAGTCCCAGTCCGACAGTCCGATCGTGATTGGACGGAGAGTGAGCTGACCCTGCGGGGTTTCAACGAACACGAAGGCCGGCTTCGGGCTGGCGGGGTCCGCTCGCTCCGCCCTCTCCCGCGCGTCACGTTGCTCCTGGAACATGGCGAACATGCGCTGTCGTTCGCCGGCGCTCAGGCCCTGCATGAACTCGCGCCGCTCGTCCTGCGACATGGCCTGGACCTGCTCCATGCTCGGAAGCCCGGAGTCGTCCGCCTGCTCCGAATCTCCCGCCTCTGCGGTGGCCTCGTTGGTTTCGGCGCCCGCCTCGGTGCCTTCCTCAGTCGGGGTTTCCACGCGCTGCTGCAGCAGCTCGGAGTCGAGTCCGAGAGCGTCCACCAGGGCGCGAGCTTCGTCCACCGTCTTGATGCCGCCGTTGGCGAGGGCGAGCACGCCGTTACGCGCTCCGATCACGATCTCAACGTCCGCGTTCATGCCAGGCTTGAGAAGCCCTTCCCGGTTCTGAATCCGGGTGAGCACGGCGAACAGGGTCACGTTCTGCTCGACGACGGCCTGCGGCTCGACCTGGAGTACGTTGCCCGTGAACTCCCGATCCGGATAGGCTTCGACCTTGATCGTGGCCTGGAGTCCAGCCTCGATTACGCCAATGTCGGTCTCGTCCACCAGCGTGCGGACCTGAACCTCGTTGAGGTCGGCCATACGGAGCAGGATGGTCCCACCCGTCATTTCCTTGGCGGAGGTGATGATCTGCCCCTCCTCGACCGTCTTTTCGACCACCGTTCCCGAGATGGGGGCACCCACCGCGACGTCGTTCAGACGATCCACGGCCAACTCCAGGTTCGTCTCCGCCTTCACGAGGGCCGCCTTGGCGTTCGCGTCTTCGAGGAGAGCATTCTCGTACTCTTCCTCGGTGACCACCTGGGACTCCCGGAGGTTACTCGTGCGCTCCAGCTTGCGCTGGGCCACCGTGTAGCGGGCATTCGCGACATCGCTCTCCGCCACGGCCTGGTCATACGCGTTGCGGACATCCCGCGGATCGATTCGCACCAGCAGCGCGCCACGTTCGACGTTGTCACCCAACTCGACCGCCACCTCGCGCACTTCACCGGACGCCTGGGACTTCACATCGATGACCCTGATGGGCTCGATCGTTCCCGTTGCGGCCACGGCCGACGTGATGTCCTTCACTTCAGCCGTGACCGTCGTCAGGCCCATGGCCGGCTCGTCCGCCGAGCTGGTCCCGCACGCGACGACGCCCACACTCGTTGCGAGGATTGCCGCCGTAAGGGTGGCTCCGCGCTTCACATTCCTGGTCATGGCTTTCATCTATCTCCGATCCATCGGTTCTTATCTGAGGTCAGTGCCGAGCAGGGCTTCGAGTCGAGCGAGGCCGAGCTGGTATTCAAAGCGCCTGCGGATGACGTCGACCTGGGCCGACAGCAGGGTGATCTGGGCCGACTGCAGGTCGAGGATGG
>JBATJK010000292.1:0-8211 GCA_049668445.1 Gemmatimonadota bacterium | reverse complement strand
GCGACGACCGCATGCCGACGCTGCAGGGGAAGTACAAGGTCCCTCATTTCGACGCAAAGGGAGAGGCCAACGCGTTCTTCACCGAGGCCGGAGTGCCGACGACGTTCCTGCAGACGTCCTTCTACTGGGACAATCTCATCCACTTCGGCATGGGCCCGCGGGCCGACGAGAACGGCAACCTTGGCTTCGCGCTGCCGATGGGCGACAAGAAACTGCCCGGGATCGCCGCTGAGGATATCGGTCGCTGCGCCTATGGCATATTCAAGGCCGGCGATGAGTACATTGGCCGGACGGTCGCGATCGCCGGGGAGCATCTCACGGGCGCCGAAATGGCGACCGCCCTCAGCGACGCCTACGGCAAGCCGGTGGCCTACATCCCGGTTCCGTTCGACGTGTACCGCGGACTGGACTTCCCGGGAGCGGACGACCTCGGGAACATGTTCCAGTTCAAGCACGACTTCGAGGACTACTTCACTGGAGCTCGGAATCTCGAGACTTCGCGCTCTCTGAACCCGAGGCTTCAGACGTTCGCCACCTGGCTCGGCGAGAACGTGGCCAGGATCCCTGAGCAGTAGGGTGCTTGGGCGTCGTACCTGCGCCCTGATTCTGCTAGAAACGGCCCTGTCGCCAGATGCGGCAGGGCCGTTCCCTTTACTGCCCTACGCCGGCTCCAGCTTGTGAACCCAGTGGGAAGCCGCCGGCACTCCTCAGTAACCGGCCGCCTTGTCCACCACGTTCAGCAGCGGCTCGCCCGCACCGAACCGGCGCATGTTTTCGAGGGTGAGGGCCAGCCGGCGCTCCAAAGACAACTCGGCTCGGGCCGCGACGTGGGGTGTGATCAGGACGTTGTCGCGGTTCCACAGCGTGTGACCCTCGGGCAGCGGTTCCGGGTCGGTCACGTCCAGGAATGCCGCCCCGACCTTCCCGGTGTCGAGCGCCTCGACCAGCGCGTCCGTATCGACGACCGCGCCGCGGGCGATGTTCACGAGCCACGCGCCGTCCCTCATGCGGGCGATCGTCTCCCGGTTGATCATTCCGCGCGTCTCGTCCGTGAGGGGTACGGCGAGGACCACGACGTCCGCCTGCGGCAGCAGATCGACGAGGTCCGGTCCCGTGCCGAGCACATCGACGTATGGTGGCGCCGGTCGCTCGGTACGCGCCGTCGCGAGCACCCGCATGTTGAACGCGTCCGCCCGCATCGCGATTTCGCTCCCGATACCGCCGAGGCCGACGACCAGCATCGTGCCTCCCTGCAAGGCGGTCATGGTGCCGGCAGGGCTGCGGTCCCACTCCCCTCGCCGATCGGCATCCAGGTAGGACGGCAGGCTTCTAGTGTGTGAGAGCATCATCGCGAATACATGCTCGGCGATCACCGGGCCGTACATGCCCTTCATGTTCGTGAGCACGATCTCGTCGCGGGACATCAGCTCGGGAATCGTGATGTATCGGTCTACACCCGCGCTACCGGATTGCGCCCACCGGAAGTCAGGGGCCGCGTCGAGGAAGGCCGAGCTGAGAAGGTGCGCGTCCGCGCCGTGCGCCTGCCCCGCATGCTGGAGCGCCGCGTCCCGACCCCGGACCTCGATGATCCTGATGTTCGGGGCAACCGAGCGGATCGACGCCACCCGTTCGTCCGACATTCCCGACGTCAGGTACACGAGCTCGTCGGGTAGATCCGCCGCGGGGATCGCGACCACCGAGTTTCGTGTCGAACCCAGAGGGATCGTATCCTGGTCGACGTTTTGTGACCGGGCGGCTGGCGGCGTGACGGCCGCGGCTACGACGAAACTGCATGCGAGACCGAGCAGGCGAAGACGCGAACGGATCACTGGGGGTTCTCCGGGTGAAGTGTGGACAAATCGAATCCGGCGGCAAAGCGAAAGTGCAACTGCAGTTTCGTACTTCGGAGCCAGATCGACCAGTCCATCGCCGTAGCGCACCGCGTTCCAATTCCCTTCGAAGGCTGTATCTTGGTCCAAACTCTGACGTCCGTCCTCTCAGGCCGACGCACTGGCCCGTGAGCGACACTACCTCTTCAGAGGGGGTTTCATGTCTTTGGGTCGTCGCAGTGTCGCCGAGATGATCGGCACCTTCTGGCTCGTCTTCTTTGGCTGTGGAAGCGCCGTGCTGGCTGCCGGAGTTCCAGGCGTTGGAATCGGCTGGCTCGGCGTATCGCTCGCTTTCGGGCTCAGCCTCATGGCCATGGCCTTTGCCATCGGGCATATCTCGGGGTGTCACGTGAATCCGGCGGTGAGCGTCGGTCTGTGGGCCGGTGGACGATTCCCGGGCAAGGAGATTCTGCCATACGCGGTGGCCCAGGTGGTCGGTGCCGCAGCCGCATCCACCGTACTCTATTTCATCGCCAGTGGAGCCGCCGGTTTCGACCTGTCCGGCGGTTTCGCGGCGAACGGCTACGCCGAGCACTCACCCGGCGGGTATTCCATGGCCGCGGGTCTGGTCGCAGAGATCGTGCTGACCTTCACCTTTCTCATGATCATACTCGGCGCCACGGACAAGCGGGCTCCGGCTGGCTTCGCGCCGATCGCGATCGGTCTCAGTCTGACCGCGATCCACCTGGTCGGGATTCCGGTGACGAATCTGTCGGTGAATCCAGCCAGGAGCACCGGACCGGCGCTGTTCGTGGGCGGATGGGCGCTCTCGCAGCTGTGGTTGTTCTGGGTCGCGCCGTTCGTCGGCGCTGTCCTCGCCGGGACCGTGTATCGCTGGCTCGGTAAGGAGTAGGGTCCCCAGGCAGGGTATTTCAGGAGAGCTCGCGGGTAGCACTCGCGGGCTCTCCTTGCTTGCCGGTTCTGGGACTGGAGGTAAACCGTGTCCCGCTATTGCCGTTCATTGCTCCTGGCAGGGATGACCATTTCGCTCGCCGCCTGCACGACCTACACGCAGATCGGAATGGGCGAAATTCCCGAACACGACCGTGTGCGGGTAACGACCACAGACGGCGAGCGCCACGACGTTCGCGAACCGCGCATCGAGGCGGACAGTATCAAGGGAGTGATGGGCGCCGGTGTGGTGTCAGTTCCAGACGACCCGTATTCGGCTCCTACGGCTTCGGTGCTTACGCTCGAAGCGAGGCATGTCAGCACCAGCAAGACCGGTGCACTGGTGATCGGTATCCTTGCCCTGGCATTTGTGGTCGTATTCGCGGCGTTCGAGGCGGCCGACCTGCAGTAGGCGTCGCCGTATGTGCCGGGCGCGTTCCATGATCCAGAACTCCTGCCGTAGACTCCCGCCCCATCCCACCTATATTCACCTGACGTCCCCCCGCGCTGGGGGCCGTGCAGTGCCGGGCCGCGAGGACCGACCTCGCCGGGACCCGACCGCCACTCTCCGAGAGGAGCCGGCAGCCTCGTGATGCGACAGTTGCTGCACCGCAGAGTCCCGCAGATCGTCGGCGCCTACTTCGCCGGCAGCTGGGTCTTTCTCGAGTTCGCCGACTGGACGGTGGACCAGTACGCCCTCTCGCCGGCCCTGACGAACTTCGTCGTCACTACGTTGCTCCTCCTTCTTCCGATCGTCGTGGTGCTGGCCTGGAGGCATGGCGCCCCCGGCCACGACGGCTGGACGAGGACGGACGGCGTGCTGATCGGCCTCAACCTGGTCGCCGCCGCCACCATCCTCATGTTCGTGTTCAGCGATCAGGAGCTGGGGGCTGCCACCACCGTGCGGCTCCTGGAGGACGATGACGGCAACACGGTCGAGCGCGTGATCCCGAAGGCCGCGTTCCGGCGGGACGTGATGGTGTGGGACTTCGACAACGAGTCCGGTGATCCCGATCTCGACTGGCTGCGAAGCGGCCTGTGGATGGGGTTGATGCAGGACCTCAGTCAGGATCTGTTCGTGACGCCGGTCGATACCTACGAGCCTCGGGTGCGCGAACCGCTGAATGAGGCCGGTTTCGAGCTCCCGTACGACGTTCCGCTGGCCCTCAAGCGGCAGCTCGCAGGAGCGCGCGGCGTCGGACACTTCCTCGCGGGCGAGTTGCTGGAGCGAGACGGAGACACGCTCGTGGTCCGCACCCACCTGTATGCGACGCGCAACGCACGTGAGGTCGCGGCTCATACATACCGCGGCACGGATCCGCTCGAGATCGTGGACCGGATATCGGTAGACGTGCGCCGGGACCTTGGCATTCCCGAGTGGCAGATCGACGAATCCACGGACCTGCCCGCCGCCGAGATTCTGACCGACTCGCCAGAGGCCTTCCGTGCCTTCAGCGGCTACCGGGGCGCCCTGTACCAGAACCAGATGGTCAATGCGCGCCTGGCGGCCGATTCCGCCATCTCACTCGACCCGGACTTCGCCTCCGCGCACGGTGCCTCGGCCTCCGCGGCTCTCCTGCTCGGAGACCAGGCAGCCGCCCAGGCCGGGATCGCGGAAGCGCTGCGGCTCTCCTACCGACTTCCCGAGCGCTCCAGGCTGCTGCTTCAGATGCTCGATCAGATGCTCTTTCGCATGGATCCGGCCGGAGCGCTGCAGACGGGCAGCTACTGGACAGAACTCTATCCCCAGGACGCGCAGGCCCGGCAACTGCTGGCCGTGACGTACGGAATGCAGGGCAACCTGGATGGGCAGATCGCCCAATACAGGGTGCTCCTGGAAATGGACTCCGCCGACGTGCAATCGCTCCAGGCGATTGCCGGCGCGTTCCGCGGACAGGAGCAGTACGACAGCGCGCTCGTGTACTACGCGCGGCTGGCCGACCTGCAGCCGACCGACGTTCCGACGCGCCTGGCCGTCGCGGCAACGCAAACGAGCCTGTTGAAGTTCGACGAGGCGCGCCAGGAACTGGAGCATGCGCGGGTCGCCGCTCCTGACGATCCGGAGGTCCTCAACCAGATCGCCCGGCTCGACATGCAGCGGGGTAACTACGGCGACGTGCAGCGCCTGATCGAGGAGATGTCGGCGCTCGCTCGCACGCCGCAGCAGCGCGACCTCGTCGCGGGGGCGGAAGAGACCTACTTCGATGCCCTCGGTCAGTACTCTAGCCTCCGGGACGCGTACGAGCGCCGAATTGAAGCGATCGGGCTGTACCTGCCTCCCATTGGTGGCGTTCAGTCCGTCCTGAGTTCGGAGGCCCTGACCTACTCCGTCGACTGGGGCCGCGAGGCCTTCGCCCTGGCGCAGATCGACAGTCTTCGAGCCACCGTCGAAGAGCCCTGGAGCCTGGTGGTGGAAGTGCCGGCTGTGCAGATCCACCTGGACCGGGGTGACGTCGAATCGGCCGCGGAGTCCATGGCCGCACTGCGCAGGCTGAACGAGGCGTTTGGCGAAGCGCCCGGCCGGACGGCCCGGGTCCGCTGGGTCGAGGGACGGATCGCCGAACTGGAAGACGGCGACTGCCGGCGCGCGCTGGAGAGCTACCAGGAGGCCAGGCAGCTGTTGCCACGGGCGCCGCTGTACCGGGGCTGGCTGGCCACGTGTCTCGCATCCCTCGAGCAATGGGATGAGGCCGAAAGAGAGGTGGCGTGGCTGCTCGAGCGCTATCCCGGATCCGGCAAGGTGCGGATGGTGGCGGCGCGCTACTACGCGGCGCAGGGCCGCACGGCTGACGCGATCGCCGAAGTGGAAACTGCGCTGAGCTACTGGTCCGCCGCGGACCCGACGTACCGACCGGCAGCAGAAGCAAGAGCGCTGTTGGAGGAACTTCAGGCAACGCGGTAAGAGGTCACGCAGTGGGTGGACCCGGCCCTGGTGTGACATGCCCGCCATCCCATTGACCGGACAGCTATTTTGAGCAACAGGAGACGGTCCTGCTGACAGTCGCAGCGGGGCCGTCTTGCTCGTAGCGGACAGGGTTCGCGGGACACAATCAATGTCTCGCGGGTATTTGGTTATCTTAGGGGACAACACTCAACACGTCAGGCGGTATTGAGATGGGACTGGATGAGACAGAGGGAACCATCAAGACCAGGTCAGGCACCTGGGATTGGAAGCTGAGGGAGCTTCGTTCGTGGCCCAAGTCAGACGTGACGGGCAAGCGACTCGGCTTTCAGGATCCTTCGAACGCGGTAAACCGGATGTCGCTCGAGCTGGAGATGGAGTTGGAGGATCTCTCCGCCGAGGTGATCGAGCAGCTTTCACTGGTTCCGCGCAAACGCCGGTTCGAAGACAGCAACGGCGAAGTATGGATTGCGCATCCGCTGGAGGATACGCCCACTCGTTCGGACGAACCCGTCGGGCGTGTCTCGCTTCACAGTCTGGCCCACGGTGTGAAGGTCGTAGACCTGCCGCCCAAGAGGACCCTTGGCGACTTGAAGAACGCGGAGCTCGTAGCTCTGGTCTAGCCGGCACTGCCGCCCAGCCACCAAGATCCCACCGACATTGCCGCCCGGATGGACCTGCAGCTTTCGGACGCGGTTGTTGAGCTGATCGGAAAGAGGGAGGGCTGGCCCGGCTCCTGGTCAGTCAGGGTTCGTGATGAACACGTGCGTCCAGTAGGAACCGTGGAGTCCCACGCCGTGGTGGGAAAAGGCGCAGTTCTCGATGTTGGCCCGGTGTCCGGGGCTGTTCAACCACAACGACAGGGCTGATTCGGCGCCGCCGCCAGTCATCGCGATGTTCTCACCCGCAGGCCCGTTCCATGTCACACCGCCCTCCGCGAGCCGGTCCCAGGGACTCTCCCCGTCGGGATTCGTGTGTGAAAAGAATCCCCTCTCCTGCATGTCCTGACTGTGTGCGTGCCCTACGTCAGCCGTCGCAGAATGCCACGAAAGCGCCTCACATCCCACCGTTTCCCGATGCGCGTTCAACTGTGTGACGAAGGTAGCGACTTCCCCGGTCGGACCCGGCGAGGAGCCCGGTTCGGTGGGCCCATCGCCGCTGCAGCCAACGGCGATGACCAGGGCCACGAGTACCGTGACCGGGTGAATTGAATTCCGCATTGTCGGGCCTCCTTACGCACGCGTACGTCTTGCGAAAGCGTCATAAGGGGCCAGAAATGTGCCAGAAATGAGCCCTGCGGGGTTCTGTTGGAACCGCGGCTAGCCCAAACTCATCGGTTCGCGACCTTTCGACGAGGCAACGAGCGCGCGATGTGCCGTCGCCGGAGGCTGGCCTCAGTCGTACGTTGGAACCGATCGTCAGTGGACCCGTGATCCTCAAGGAGTTCGGCATGGCTAAGTGGGTGGCCATCACGGCCAAAGAGATGGTGTTCGAGGAGGTGGGCGGTGCAGACCTGAACAACGGGGCCATCCGCTACGTGTTTCAGATGAAGGACGATGGCAGCTTCGGGACGATCGAAGTCGACGGCAGGCAGATTCGGCCCGTAACCTCGATGGTCTTCGTCCAGGGCAATACGATCCACGTCCAGGTCGAGTAGCCTGCCGGATTCTGGCCAGACCTCTATATTGAGAGCATGAGACTCCCGTCGATCGAGCAGCTCGGCCGCGTGGGTCGTGAATCCGCCGGCCGATTTCCTCTCGTCCTGCTTTCCGCTGCGATCGCAGCAGGAGCGGGGGCGCTTCTCCCCGATTCGTCGATTGAAGACACGCTGGTCGGCGTCCTGTACGTCGCGACGCTGGGCTTCCCGCTGTTCCTGGCTCTCGAACTGACCGGGGAGCGGCGCGGGACATCCGGTCGCGCGCTGTGGATCGGCCGGCTCGTCGTCCTCGCGATCCTCGTCGGGGTCTACGTGGGCCGCCTGTCATGGTCCGGACCCGTGGAGGGGCTGCGGTACATCCAGCTGTCAGTGGCGGCGCACCTGCTGGTTTCCGTCGTTCCCTACCTCGGCGTGCGAGAGTGGAACGGCTTCTGGCAGTACAATCGGACCTTGCTGCTGCGCTTCCTGATCGCCGGCGTGTTCTCCGTGGTGCTGTACGTCGGGCTCTCGATTGCACTGCTGGCGATCGACAACCTTCTCGGGGTCAACGTCGAGGGAGAGACGTACTTCCGACTCTGGTGCGTGATCGCCTTCCTGTTCAACACCTGGTTCTTCATCTCGGGCATCCCGGAGGATCTCGAGGCGCTGGATCGGCGAACCGATTACCCGCCGGCGCTCAAGGTCCTCGGCCAGTACATCCTGAGCCCGCTGGTGACAGTCTACCTGCTGATCATCACGGCCTACCTGGGCCGAATCCTGATCACGAGGGTGTGGCCGAGCGGCTGGATCGGCTACCTGGTTTCCAGCGTGGCCGTGGCCGGCATCCTGTCGCTGCTGCTCCTGTACCCGATCGACGAACGCGAGGAGAACCG
>JBATJK010000291.1:0-2286 GCA_049668445.1 Gemmatimonadota bacterium | reverse complement strand
CAAAGGCGTCCAGACGACCGAGCCGACACAGCATCCCAAGGCCCGCATCTCAGGCCTCCTTTCGCCCCCTGGTCTTAGTCTGTACTCCGAGTGTCTCATGCACGAGCGGAGCGTGTGAGGAGACCGGCGAGTTCTAGCGGGGCCCGTGCAGCATCGAGTCGCTAGCCGGGACCAAGGCGTGGTCTGGTGGTGCGGCTTGCTCAACTATTACTACCGAAAAGCTGCGTGAATCCCGGACGATCCAGTAAAGGCACACAACGGGTCCGAAGCGATCCGGGCGAAGAACCCGGCGAATGACGTTCGTCAGCGCAAGGCTATCCCCAGACCTCATCCACCGGTAAGATCAGAGACTCTCTGGTCTCGATCCAGTTTTCGGCAGCACGATCTCGAGCAACCCGTCATGAACCGAGGAGGAGAATCATGTTCCGTGTCTTGACCACGCTCATCGCTGCGGCGTTGATGATTGCGCCGATTGCCAACGCTGCCGGCGAAGCTCCTCAGCCGACGACCCGATGGCAGACCCCGCCCGAAGAGGTGATGGCGGTTCTCCACGCCCCCCAGCTTCCTTGGGTTTTCACCGCCCCGACGGGTAAGCACCTACTGCTGGCCGATCCCGTTGCCTATCCACCGCTCGCCGAGTTGGCCGCGCCCATGCACATGCTGGCCGGCATGCGGGTGGATCCCGTGGTCAGCAACATCCACGGGCGCCACGGAGCGATCTCCCCGCGCCTCGTCGCGGTCGAAGGCGGCGCCGAGATGCCCCTCCCTCTGCCAGAGGATGCAGAGGTCCACGGGGTGAGTTGGACAGCGGACGGCCAACGCTTCGCCCTGACCGTCAGGCACGCCGACCACATGGGATTGTGGGTGGGCTCGGTCGAGGGCGACCTGAGCAAGATCGAGAACGTGGCCGTCAACCAACTGCTCGGCACGGGAGCGAGCTGGCTGCCGGACCAGAAGCGCCTCTTGGTCCGCCGCGTCCCGAAGCGGGGACCGCCGCCCAATGCGCCGGCCATCCCGATGGGGCCAGAGATCCTCGAGGGGACAGGAGCCAAGGCCCGCTCGACCTATGAGGCGCGCAATCTGCTCGAGACCGCCCATGACGATGCCCTCTTCGAGTACTACGCCACCTCCGAACTGGTGGTGGTGGACCCGAAAACTGGCAAGCTCGAGACCTTGGGTGAGCCCGCTGTCTACGCCACCGCCGACTTCTCACCGGACGGAAGCTTCTTGCTCGTCGAACGTGTGGTGGGCCCCTGGTCCCACGCGGTGCCGTGGTGGCGCTTTGCCAGCGAACTCGAGGTGTGGGACACGAACGGCAAGCCAGTAGCGACCCTCGCCTCCCTCCCCCTGGCCGACGAGGTGCCCATCCACGGCGTACCTCTCGGACCGCGCGGCGCCGCGTGGCGTGCCACCGCGCCTCACACGCTGTACTGGGTCGAGGCCTTGGACGGCGGCGATCCGGTCGCCGAAGTCACCCACCGTGATCGGCTCATGCGCCTTGATGCGCCCTTCACCGGAGATCCCGAGGAAGTCTTCAAGGCCGAGCACCGCATCGTGCGCTGGCAAGGCGGGTGGGGCGCCGAGGGCGGCACGCTCATGCTCACCCAGCGCGAGCGCATCCGACGCTGGCGCTACACCTGGCTCCTGGATGTGGACAAGGGCACCTCGCGCCTGTGGTTCGACCTCAACGAGAGTGACCGCTACGCATCGCCAGGCTCCGCCGTGCTTCGCTCCTTGCCCAACGGCCGCCTGGTGATGCACCAAAAGGGAGACGCGGTCTATTTCTCCGGCGACGGAGCCGCCGATGAGGGCGACCGGCCATTTCTGGACCTGCGTCACATGGAGAGCGGTGATGTCCAGCGCCTGTTTCGATGCGAGCCGGACCGCTACGAGTACTTCGAGTCATTCGCCGGTGACGAGGACCGCTTCGTGATGCGCTCCGAGTCCGCCATCGACGTACCTAACTACTACCTCGCCACCCTGGGTAAGGGGATCGAGGCAACCGAAGGCGAGGCCACCCGGACCCTCACCCGCAAGCCCATCACCCGCTTCGAGGACCCGTCACCCCAGCTGCGCCAGATCGAGAAGCGTCTCGTTCGCTACGAGCGTGAGGACGGAGTGCCGCTCAGCTTCCAACTGTACCTTCCCCCTGGCTACAAGGAGGGCACGCCGCTGCCGACGGTGCTCTACGCCTACCCACTGGAGTACTCGGACCCGTCCACTGCTGGTCAGGTCAGCGGTTCGACCCAGCGCTTCAGCCGCATCGCCGGTCCCTCCCACCTCTTC
>JBATJK010000290.1:0-4051 GCA_049668445.1 Gemmatimonadota bacterium | reverse complement strand
CCATTGCTCTGGACTCGCTGTACGCTCCGGCGTGGGGCGGCCTGGCGGAGGTCTATGCGGTCTATCCCTACTACGTGGACATGCCGATCGAAGAGGCGCTGGCGAGCGCCGAAGGTGCCGCACGCCGGGCGCTTGAGCTGGATCCACTTTCCGCCAGCGCTCGGGTGGCGCTCGGAAGTGTCCTGCGGGAGCGACGGCAGTGGGCGGATGCGGAACGAGAGCTTCTCAAGGCGCTGGATCTGGCCCCGGAGAGCGCCGAGGCGCACGGGGAGTACTCGCAGTATCTGGGCTACGTGAGACGGCTCGATGAAGCGTCGGTGTACGCGGACCAGGCCCTGGCGTTGGACCCGCTCTCCGACCACAAGCTGGGGATCGCCGGGGCGTACGCGCTCATGGCCGGAGACACAGAGGTGGGCGAGGAACGGATGTGGCGCGTCCGGGACTTCACGATCACGGCTGTCATGCTCACGGAGCACCTCGTCTCCGAGGGGCGATTCGACGATGCGGAGCGTGCGGCACGCCTGAGCCCGGACATCGAACCCATGCTACTGATGCTTGTGGAGGCCGCTCGCAGCCCCGCCGGATCAGACGTTCGGGCGCGGGCGATCCAAGTGCTCAGCGACCGCGAGCTGAGCCTGGCCCTGGGGGGTGGGATGCCTCAGGCGGTCTGGCTCGTACTACTCGATGCACCGATTGTGGCCCTCGATTTCATCGAAGAGTATCTTGAAGGTCCGCCCCTCGGCCTGGAAATGCTCTGGATGCCGATGATGGATCCAATCCGCGAGCATCCCCGCTATCAGGCGATCGTCGACGGGCTCGCGCTGCCGGAATGACCCCGCCAACCACCTTCCGCACCGTTGCGCATCCGGCAAGCGTCAGCCGGGGATTGGGCGAATCGGAAATCCACGTATGGAAGGCGAACCTCGACGCATCGGACGCTCAGCTGGAAGCGTTCGCCAGGACCCTTGGACCGGACGAGGAGGAGCGGGTCGGCCGGCTGCACGCCGAACCGGACAGGCTTCGCGCTACGGCGAGCCGCGGACTCTTGAGGCATATCCTGGCGGGCTACGCCGGGATTCCCACGGCCGATCTTCGCTTCTCTTACGGTCCAGCGGGCAAGCCCGAGCTAGTTGGAGCCGCTGACAGCCAGCCCCTCTACTTCAACACGGCGCATTCGGGAGACTTGTTGCTCGTCGCTGTGGGTCGAGCGCCTTCACTGGGCGTCGATGTCGAGCGCATCCGACCGGTTGCCCGATGGGAGCGCGTCGCCCGCCGTGCGTTCTCCGGGGAAGAGATGCAGAGGATCGAGGCTCTTCCCGAGGAGAGTCGTGACGAGGCCTTCATCACCTGCTGGACGCGGAAGGAAGCCTGCGTCAAGGCGGTCGGCGAGGGGGTGTGGTCGGGCTTCAACCGGTTCGAGGTCTCGGTGGAGCCTCGTGAGCCGGCGGAGATACGGTCGGTGGATGGCGAAGCTGCGGCCGGTGCGGACTGGTCACTGTACCACCTGGAGCCGGCCCCCGGCTTCGTGGGGGCGCTGGCAGTCCACGGGACCGGGTGGCGCCTTCGGACTGGAACGCTTCAGTCTCTGGAGCCGGAAGCCTGAAACCTGCCCGCAGTTGCCCTCCACCCCCGAATCGGGCGATCTTAGGCCGCCGAACCGAGGCACCACCCAAGCGACAAACCGGAGCGAAGTAATTCATGGCAGGTACCCCCGCCTACCAGAGGCTGTTTGCGGAGTTGAAGCGTCGACAGGTGTTCAAAGTCGCCGCAGTGTACGGCGCCGTGGCCTTCGTGGTGCTGCAAGTCGCCGACATCATGGTGCCGGCCCTGGTCCTGCCTGAAGCGCTCACTCGTGCGGTAGCTCTCATCCTGATCCTTGGATTTCCCATTGCCCTGGTCATGGCGTGGGCCTTCGAACTGACCCCCGAGGGGATGAAGCGCACCGAAGATCCGACCGAAGCGGAGATCGAAGCGATCGTGGCCCAGCCACGTTCCCGCCGCTGGCCCAGCGGCGTGCTGGCCCTGGCCGGGGTCAGCGCCCTGGTCGTGGGGGCGTTTTTCGTTCTCAGGCCCGAGGTCACGTTCCGCGGACCCCGCGCCGTCGAGGCCGGCGAAGCGCTCCCGGCCATCGCCGTGCTTCCGTTTACGGTCAGCGGCGCGGAGGCGGAGTTCTGGCGCGAGGGGATGGCCAACACGCTCGCCACCAACCTCAACGGCCTGGCCGGGCTGCGAACGGTATCCAGCCGAACGGTCCTGTCGCGTTGGGATGCGACGGTGGGACAAGGGGATGCTCCCGACCTCGATACCGCCCTTGGGGTGGCTCGCCAGGCCGGCGCGACCTACGCCCTGATCGGAGACCTCGTGGTGGCCGGCGACCGTACGCAGGCGTCGGCCGACATCTACGACGTCGAGACGGGCGAGCAGGTTGGGCAGGCTCGTTCCGTAGGCTCGGTGGAAGGGGACAGCGCCTTTGCCCTTATCGATCGGTTCACGGTTGAGATCGTGGGCGTAGCTCCGACGCCGGAGGACGCAACGCTTACCAACGTGGATCTTGCACGGCTCACGACCACGTCGGTTGAGGCTCTCAAGGCGTACCTGGAGGGCGAGTCGCTCTACCGCCGCTCGGACTTCGTGTCCGCGATCGAGGCCTACCAGAGGGCCGTCGCCATCGACTCCACGTTCGCGATGGCTCACTACAGGCTCTCAAAGGCCTATGGGTGGGAAAGCGGCAACGGCGCCGCTGACGGGCACTGGCTCGCCGCCCAGCGCATGGCGGATCGCCTTCCGAACCGGGAGCGGTCCCTCGTGGAGGCGAACGTCGCCTTCCTGCGCGGGGCCGTGTACGAGACCCTCGACATCCTGAACGAGGCGGTGCGGCTCCATCCGGACGACATGGAAGCGTGGTACGTACTGGGTGACACCTACTACCACCTGGGTTACCAGGCGCTCGAGGACGCGCCGGCCCAGACCGAACGGGCATTCGGCCGTGCCCTGGAGCTCGATCCGACGGTGGGGCCAACCCACATTCACCTGATCGAAAACGCGTTCGCACTCGGCGACAGCGCACTGGCCCGCCAGAGGATCGATGCCTTCGCCGAGATATCGCCCGGCAGCCCCACGCTCCATGCGAACGAGCTGTCCTTCGCCATCGCGTTCGGCGACGAGACGGCACGGAAGGCCGCCTACGCCGTGATCGACACCACCGCGTTCCGGGACCGCAACGCCCTGGCCACCGTGGTCGCCGACCTTCAGCATCCCGCGATGCTCGAGCTGAGGGATGAGACCATCCGGCGGCTGCTCGAGGCCGGCATGGCCGAGGACTGGGAGTTCAACCTGGCAATCCAGCGGTCCCGTGCGGCCATGGACCGGGGGCGCTGGGAGGACTTCCGGGTCTACTCGTCTGACGAGCGCATCGCGCAGGCAGCCCCATTCCTTCTGTATCAGGCTTTGCTGTTCGGCGTGCCAGTGCCGGAGGAGGTCGTTCGAGAAGAGTTGACGCTGATCGCGGCCGACACGAGCGCCTTGGATCCATTCGTCTTGCCCAGTGTGCTCGTGGCCGCGGAGCGCGGACAGGTGGACGCGGTACAGGCCGTTACCGGGCGGTGGTGGGCCGAGGCCGATTCGCTGGAAGCGGCCGGGAACATGAGAGACGCCCGGGTCCAGCGTTGGCTGAACGAGGTGGCGGAAGCGAGGGCACAGTGGGGAGCCGGCGATCCCGAGGGCGCTCTTGCCCGTCTGGTGCCGCTGCAGCGCGAAGCGACCGGTTGGCAGTTCATGGTGGTGGTCAACGAAATGATCACGACGTATGTCGCCGACCTCCACCTTGAGCTCGGTAACGTGGAGGAAGCCGAACTCTATTACCGTTCGCTCGTCAATCGGCCCCGCGCCGTCCTGGCATTGGCCCGGTTGCGAGACGAAGCCGGCGACACGGAAGAGGCGGCTGCCTACTACGCTCGCGTGATCCAGTTCTGGGAGGATGCGGACCCCGAGCTGCAGCCTCTGGTAGAAGAAGCACGGAACCGACTACAGGAGTTCGTGAGCGAGCGAGGGT
>JBATJK010000289.1:0-13836 GCA_049668445.1 Gemmatimonadota bacterium | reverse complement strand
CGCTCGGTGGTGGTGGTCTTACCGGCATCGATGTGAGCCATGATGCCGATGTTCCGAAGCTTCTCCAGCTGCGTGCTACGCGCCATCTATTTCGAAACCTTCCCTCGTGCTCTTCTCTGAACCGGCGTCGTGCCGGTCGACTCCAGTCGAATCACGACTACCAGCGGTAGTGAGCGAACGCCTTGTTGGCCTCCGCCATTCGGTGCACCTCGTCCTTCTTGCGGACGGCGCCCCCGTCTCCGCGGGCCGCATCCAGCAGCTCTGCGGCCAGCCGATCGGACATCGTCTTCCCGGACCGACCGCGCGCGAACGAAACAAGCCAGCGGCGGCCGAGTGAATCGCGTCGGCTCGGACGAACCTCCATCGGCACCTGGTACGTGGCACCACCCACACGGCGGCTGCGCACCTCGAGTACCGGCTTCGAATTCGTCAAAGCCTGCCGGAACACGTTCAGACCGGGCTGTCCGGTCTTCTCCTCGATCTTCCGCATCGCGTCGTAGAAGATCTGCTCCGCGGTCGACTTCTTCCCGTCCAGCATGAGGACGTTGACGAACCGAGTGACTTCCTGGCTCCCATATTTCGGATCCGGGGGTGTCTCTCTCGGAACCGCCTTCTGCCTGCGTGACATGTAACTCTTCCCTTGAAACGGAAACCCGGCCGAGACGTGAAGGCCGGGTTGATCCCAGTGCTTCTCTCGAGTTCCTTACTTCGGGGCCTGTGCGCCCATCCGGCGCATGGTTCCCCTTACTGTATCAACGCTTCGAGCCGTACTTCGACCGACCCTGGCGCCTGTCCGACACGCCGGACGCGTCAAGCGTCCCCCGGATGATGTGGTATCGCACACCCGGAAGATCCTTCACCCGGCCCCCGCGGATCAGCACGATGCTGTGCTCCTGCAGGTTGTGTCCCTCGCCGCCGATGTAGGCCGTGACCTCGAACCCGTTGGTCAACCGCACACGGGCTACCTTGCGAAGCGCCGAATTCGGCTTCTTCGGAGTCGTGGTGTACACGCGGGTGCAGACGCCCCGCTTCTGCGGATTCGCCTCCAACGCCGGCGCCTTCCGCTTCTTTACCAGGTCTTTGCGCCCATTGCGCACCAGCTGATTGATCGTGGGCATACCCCAGCCGCACTCCCTGTACTCGGTAGCGACAGAAACCGCTCCCCCGGTGCCGTGCATCGGCGACACTCGAAGCAGCGGTTCAAAGTGCGCGGAGACGACCACCGCCTCCGCCGAAAATACACCGACCCTTTGGTCGATAGACTGAAGAAGGTAGGCGCGGTGATTGGAGTTGTCAAGGTACGGTTCCGGGGCCGCCAGGGGCCCCGGAACCGCCATTTCAGAAGGTCGCCAGAGGAACTCGCCGCGGCCGTCAGGCCTCCGGCTGAAGCTCCGGCTCGGCGGGTTCCATCTCGCCGCGCAACTCGGCAAACAGGCCGCCGGCCGCGACCGGTTCCTCCGGCTCGGGCTGAACCCGACGCATCGCATCGAGCTCTTTCTGAAGCGGCTCGCCGACGAGAAATTCGACGTTCTGGTACCGGTGAATCCCCGTCCCCGCGGGCACCAGGTGCCCGATGATGATGTTCTCTTTCAGCCCACGCAGGTCGTCCATCGCTCCGCGGACCGCCGCGTCGGTGAGGACACGGGTGGTCTCCTGGAAGGAGGCCGCGCTGATGAACGACTCGGTCGTGAGGCTGGACTTCGTGATACCCAGCAGCACGGGCTCGGCGCGGGGCGGCTTGCCGCCACTGCCGATGACCTCGCGAATACGCTCACGGAATTCCATGCGATCGACGTGCTCGCCCTCGAGGTATTCCGTGTCACCGGGCTCCGTGATCTTCACCTTCTGGAGCATCTGCCGGACGATCACGCCAATGTGCTTGTCGTTGATCCGGACTCCCTGAAGGCGATAAACCTCCTGGATCTCGTTGAGCAGGTATTCCTGTACGGCCCTCGGACCCTTGACCCGCAGAATGTCATGCGGATTCACCGGACCCTCGGACAGCCGGTCTCCGGCCCTTACCTGGTCGCCCTCGTGGACTCGAAGGTGCTTACCCACCGCGACCTGGTAGACCTGCTCCTCCTCGTTCTCCATGGTGACGATGATCTCGCGCTTCCCGCGCTTGATCCCACCGAAGGAGACGCGTCCATCGACCTCGGTGATCGTCGCCGGATCCTTGGGGCGGCGCGCTTCGAACAGCTCCGCAACCCGCGGAAGACCACCCGTGATGTCCCGGGTCTTGTAGGCCTCGCGACTGATCTTGGCGATCGTGTCGCCCGGCTGGACCGCTTCCTTGTCGTGCACCAGGAGCTGGGCACCGACCGGCACGATGAACTCCCGGAGCTTCTTGCCCTTGGAGTCCACGATTTCGATCCGGGGGTGCAGCTTCTTGTCCCGGTCATCGATGATGACCAGCTGACGGCGTCCGGTGGCCTCGTCCAGCTCCTCGCGGAACGTCTCCTCCGGAACGATGTCGTTGTACTGGATCTTACCAGCGTGATCCGCGACGATCGGCTCGGAATACGGATCCCAGCCGAACAGCAGGTCGCCGGGCTTCACTTCCTGCCCGTCCGTCACGTGGAGCTGCGCGCCATAAGGAACGGCGAGACGGGACCGGACCCGCTCTTCCCCGGTCCGCATGAGCAGCTGGCCCTCGCGGCTCGTCACCACGATCCGCCCGTCGGGGCTCTCGACGGTGGTCACGCGCTCGAAACCGACGGTCCCCTGCAGCTTGGACTTCCGCTGCGTCTGAGCCGCGATCCGGGCCGCCGTACCACCGATATGGAAGGTCCGCAACGTGAGCTGCGTCCCGGGCTCGCCGATCGACTGGGCCGCCAGGATACCCACGGCCTCTCCCACGTCGACCATCTTCATGGTGGCAAGGTTGCGGCCATAGCAGCTCTGGCAGAGACCTCGCCGCGCCTCGCACGTCAGCACCGAACGAATCTTCACCGACTGCAGCCCGGCCTCCTCGATCGCCTCGGCCGCGTCATCACCGATGATGTCACCAGACTTCACGATCACTTCATCGCTGATCAGATCCACGATGTCCTCGCGGGCCACGTTACCCACGACGCGGTCGCCCAGCGGCTCGATGATGTCCTCGCCCTCCTTCAGGGCCGAGATCTCGAGTCCGAGCACGGTTCCGCAGTCGTGCTCGTTCACGACGACGTCCTGGGCCACATCGACCAGGCGCCGCGTGAGGTATCCCGCGTCGGCCGTCTTCAGGGCCGTATCCGCGAGTCCCTTCCGGGCTCCGTGCGTCGAGATGAAATACTCGAGCACGCTCAATCCTTCACGGAAGTTGGCCCGAATCGGGCTCTCGATGATCTCGCCGATGCCCCCGGTCAGCTTCTTCTGCGGCTTGGCCATCAGGCCGCGCATTCCAGCAAGCTGTCGGATCTGGTCCCTCGAGCCTCGTGAACCGGACTCGAACATCATGTAGATCGGGTTGTACCCGTCGCGCGACGCGGACATGCCCTTCACCATCGCGTCCGCCACGTCGTTGTTCGCGTGGGTCCAGGCGTCGATGACCTTGTTGTAGCGCTCACCGAACGAGATCACGCCCTTGTGGTACGCCCGAGTGAAGCGATCCACGTCTTCCTGCGCCTCGGCCAGGATCGTGGCCTTCTCGGCGGGGATGACCATGTCCTCCATGCCGACCGACACGCCGCCCTGCGTCGCGTACCCGAACCCGAAGTTCTTCAGCTTGTCCAGGAACTCCGTGGTGCGTGACATCCCGGCGGCGACGAACACGTCGAACACCAGGTCGCCCAGCATTCCCTTGTTCATCACCGAGTTCTGGAACGGCAACTCGTCGGGGATGATGTCGTTGAACATGATGCGGCCGACCGTCGTGACCACCCACTCGTCGCCGACCAGGTACAGTGCCCCGCGGTGGTAGTCCGGCGTGCCCCGCTCCGTGCGCAGGTGCCCGTTCGCCAGCGCGAGCTCGATTTCCGCCGCGTCCGTGAATCTCGGCAGGTCATCGGCCGGCGTCATCTGTTCGAATCCGGCCGGCGCCTTCGTGACGAAGTAGCATCCGAGCACCATGTCCTGACTGGGCGCGGCGATCGGACGTCCGTTCGAAGGCTTGAGCACGTTGTTGCTCGACAGCATCAGGATACGCGCCTCGAGCTGCGCCTCGAACGAGAGCGGCACATGGACCGCCATCTGGTCACCGTCGAAGTCCGCGTTGAATGCGGCGCACACGAGCGGGTGAATCCGGATGGCCTTCCCCTCCACGAGGACCGGCTCGAAAGCCTGGATCCCCAGGCGATGCAGCGTCGGTGCCCGGTTCAGAAGTACCGGGTGGTCCTTGATGATGTCCTCGAGTACTTCGTAGACCTTCGGGTCGTAGCGCTCGACGAGCTTCTTGGCGCGCTTCACCGTCTCGGCGTCACCGCGTCGCTCGAGCTCGTGGATGATGAACGGCTTGAACAGCTCGACCGCCATCACCTTCGGAAGACCGCACTGGTGCAGCTTCAACTCGGGACCCACGACGATCACCGAACGACCCGAGTAGTCCACGCGCTTTCCGAGCAGGTTCTGCCTGAACCGGCCCTGCTTGCCCTTGAGCATGTCGGACAGCGACTTCAGCGGCCGCTTCCCGCGCCCGCGGATCGCCTTCCCGCGACGCCCGTTGTCGAACAGGGCGTCGACGGCCTCCTGCAGCATCCGCTTCTCGTTGCGCAGGATGACCTCGGGGGCCCGCATCTCCAGCAGCTTCTTCAGCCGGTTGTTCCGGTTGATCACCCGCCGGTACAGGTCGTTCAGGTCGGACGTGGCGAAACGGCCCCCGTCCAGCGGAACCAGCGGACGAAGATCCGGCGGAATGACCGGGATCACGTCCATCACCATGTGCTCCGGGTTGTTCCGCAGCGCGGGGTCGGCGTCGCTGTTCCGGATCGCGTCGATGACCTTGAGCCTCTTCAGCTTCTTCTTCTTACGCTGCTTGGAGGTCTCGGTGGCGACCTCGACCCGAAGGCGCTCCGCCTCGGAGTCGACGTCGAGCTGGTTCATCAGCGTGCGGACGGCCTCCGCCCCGATCTCCGCGCGGAACTCGGTGTCGCCCGCCTCGCGCGCCAAATCCGTGTACTCCCAGTACTCGTCCTCCGTGAGCACCTGCCGGACCTCGGCCTCGAGGCTTCCCGGATTCGTGATCACGTAAGCGGCGTAGTAGATGACGCTTTCCAGGTCCCGCAGCTTCATGCCGAGCAGATATCCCATCTGCGACGGCAGGGTCTTGAAGAACCAGATATGCGCTACCGGGACGGCGAGCTCGATGTGCCCCATGCGCTCCCGACGCACCTTGGACAGCGTGACCTCGACACCGCACTTGTCGCACACGTGACCGCGGTACCGGATGCGCTTGAACTTGCCGCAGTGGCACTCCCAGTCCTTGACCGGTCCGAATATCCGCTCACAGAACAGACCGTCTCGCTCGGGCTTGAAGGACCGGTAGTTGATCGTCTCGGGCTTGGTGACCTCACCATAGCTCCACGACCGGATCTCGTCCGGCGAGGCGATCTTGATCTGCATCCAGTCGAAGTCCGAAGAACCGGCTCCGCGATGCCGGGGGAAATCGATCATCCTGTCTGACCCCTCTGTCGCTTGAGAATCTTCATCCGCCGAAGATTGAATCGTCGGTGTCGCTGCCCAGCGTGACGCTGAGTCCGAGGGCCTGGAGCTCCTTCACCAGCACGTTGAAGCTCTCGGGCACACCCGGCTTGGGCAGGTTTTCGCCTTTCACGATCGCCTCGTACGCCCGGCTGCGGCCGGTGACGTCGTCGGACTTGACCGTGAGCATCTCCTGGAGCGTGTGCGCCGCGCCATAGGCCTCGAGCGCCCACACTTCCATCTCTCCGAAGCGCTGGCCGCCAAACTGCGCCTTACCGGCCAGCGGCTGCTGCGTAACCAGGCTGTAGGGCCCGATGGAGCGCGCGTGAATCTTGTCGTCCACCAGGTGGGAAAGCTTCATCATGTAGATCTCGCCCACGGTGACATCGGCGTCGAACTGCTCGCCCGTGCGACCGTCCCTCAGCGTCATCTTCCCACCCGGCGTGAGTCCGGCCTTGAGCATCAGCTCCACGACCGCGGCATCCAGGCCGGAGGTGATCGTCTTCTTCCCGACCAGGCCGGCGGCCGCCGGCCAGTCGGCCTCTTTCAGCTTCGCGGCCGTCGAGGCGCCCGAAGCGGCACGCGCAACGTCGAGCACGTAGCGCCCGAAGTCCTGCAGGAGGCCCTTCGTGGCCTTGTCCGCCCCGCTCGAGAGGTAGGCGTCGAGACTGCGACCGAGCCCCGGGGGGTGGCCGTTCTTCTTCGGCTGGAAGTCGCCATCGAACGACTGGATCCCCCGGGCGAACGCCTGTACCGTCGCCGCGTCGACCGGCGGAATCTCGACATCGCGTGCAAGGAAGCGGCCAGCCCACGCCGCACCGCCGAGCTTCAGCAAAGCGCCGATCTCGTCTTCCGTGGCCCCCTGGAACACAGGGGTCTGAGCCCGGAAACCGAGCTGGGCGGCTGCCCAGCCCAGGTGCGTCTCCAGGATCTGGCCGACATTCATGCGGCTCGGTACGCCGAGCGGATTCAGTACGATTTCGACCGGAGTCCCGTCGGGAAGCACGGGCAGGTCCTCTTCAGGCACGACCCGGGCGATGATCCCCTTGTTTCCATGGCGACCCGCCATCTTGTCGCCCACCGAGATCTTTCTCTTCTCGGCCAGGTAGACCTTCACCAGCTGCACCACTCCGGGTGAAAGCTCGTCGGCCTGGAACACCCGGTCGATGGACTCTTCGGTGCGCTCGCGGATGCGCTCGATGCGACGCTTGGCCTCGTCGATCACCCGGCGAACACGCCGGTTGGCGATGTCGTTCTTGACCTTCAGCGTGGTCAGGTCGATCTCGTTGAAATCGAGACCTCCGAGCGCCTTCTTCCCGAGTTTCGCGCCTTCCTTCAGAAGCGGCTCGATCGTCCCCCTCCGGAGCAGCAGCGCAACGGTCTGGCCCTCGAGCAGCGTCTCGAGCTCCTCGTCGCGGGCCTCCGTGATCCGGGTGATCTCTTCGCGCTCGGTCTCGCGGAGCCTGGCGATGCGCTCGCCGTGCTCTCGCTCCAACAGTCCGTCATCGATACGGCGCGAGAAGATCTTGACGTCGATGACCGTGCCTTCGACTCCCGGCGGCACGCGCAGCGAGCTGTCCTTCACGTCCTTGGCCTTCTCGCCGAAGATCGCGGTAAGCAGCTTCTCCTCGGGTGACAGCTCTGTTTCGCCCTTGGGCGTGATCTTGCCGACCAGGATGTCACCGGTCTTGACGCTGGCGCCGACACGAATGATGCCACGCTCGTCCAGGTCCACGAGCGCCTCTTCAGCGACGTTCGGGATCTCGACCGTGATCTCTTCGGTGCCCCGCTTCGTGTCTCGAACGTGCAGCTCGAGCTCCTGGATGTGCACGGACGTGAACGCGTCGTTCTTGACGAGTGCCTCGCTGATGACGATCGCGTCCTCGAAGTTGTGACCGTACCAGGGCATGAAGGCCACGGTGACGTTCCGACCCAGCGCCAGGGCGCCGAAGTCGGTGGCCGCGCCGTCCGCGATCACGTCACCCGTCTTCACCACCTGCCCGGTCTGCACGATGGGGCGCTGGTTGATCGCCGTGTCCTGGTTGGTGCGCCAGAACTTCTTCAGCCGGTATCGATCGTACTGTGACAGCCGGGCCAGGGGCTCGTCCTGCTTCGCTCCCTTTCGGGCGCCCGTGTCGATCACGATCTCCTCCGCGGTCACGCGGGTAACCTTGCCCCCGCGTCGCGCCGAGATCACGGCAGCCGAATCCGCCGCCACCTTCTCTTCGAGCCCGGTCCCCGCCAGCGGCGCGTCCGGGAACAGAAGCGGAACCGCCTGCCTCTGCATGTTCGAGCCCATCAGGGCCCGGTTGGCATCGTCGTGCTCCAGGAACGGAATGAGGGACGGCGAGACCGCCACCAGCTGGTCCGGCGCCACATCCATGAAGTCGATCTCGTCGGGCGGCAGCAGCGGATAGTCATCCCGGCGCCGGCAGAGCACCAGGTCCTTGACGAAGCTCCCGTCGGCGTTGAGCGCCGCGTTCGCCTGAGCGACCGCGTAGTCTTCTTCCTCGGAGGCGGACAGCCACTCGATGTCGTCGGTGACGATACCGTCCACGACCTTGCGATACGGCGTCTCGAGGAACCCGAGTTCGTTGAGCCGGGAGAACGTCGTCATCGACGTGATGAGACCGATGTTCGGGCCCTCCGGCGTCTCGATGGGGCACATCCGGCCATAGTGCGAGTAGTGCACGTCTCGTACTTCGAAGCCCGCCCGTTCACGACTCAGGCCACCCGGCCCGAGGGCGCTCAGGCGCCGCTTATGCGTCAGCTCGGCCAACGGATTCGTCTGGTCCATGAACTGGCTCAGCTGGGAGCTGCCGAAGAACGCCTGGATCACCGCGCTCACCGTCCGCGCGTTCACCAGGTCGTCGATGCTCATCTTGTCGGGATCGCTGTTGATCGACATGCGCTCGCGGACCAGCCTGGCCATGCGAGACAGTCCGACAGAGAACTGGTTCGCGATCAACTCGCCGATCGAGCGCACCCGCCGGTTTCCGAGGTGGTCGATGTCGTCCGTGTAGCCCCGACCCTCGCTGAGCTCGATCAGGTAGCGGACGATCGCCACGAAGTCGGACGGCGCCAGCACCGTCGTATTGGCCGTCGGGACCTCGATATCCAGGAGCCGGTACACGTCGCGCAGGCGAAGATTGACCTTGTGCCGTCCCACTCGCCCGAGGTCGTATCGCTTCGGGTTGAAGAACAGCCGGTCCAGCGCCGTCCGGGCCGTCTCGATGTTCGGAGCCTCTCCGGGGCGCACTAGCGAGTAGATGTTCCGCAGCGCCTCGGCCTCACCGCTGGTCGGATCCTTGGCCAGCGTATTCCGGATCAGCGGCGACTCGCCCCTCGGCCCACCGGTGAACACGAGCGCCTCGCGGACCTTCTTCTCGCGGAGGTTCGTGAACAACTCGAGAGTGAACTCGTCACCCCGCTTGGCCAGCACCTTCCCCTTTTTGGGATCGACCACGTCAGCGGCGAGCGTCGGCTGGACACTCCAGTCGCGACGCATGGTCAGATCCTCGAACGACCCGCGCATCGGGATGAACGCGGCGCTCGAGAACACCTCGATGCGCTCGACGCCCGCCCTGAGGAGCCGGTCATACAGGTCGTCGGTCAGCTCTTCACCGCGGCGCGCTATGAAGGCCGTGGGCTCGTCGAACACCGGCACTTCGGTGACGTCCGCCTCCTTGAACCGGCGGGCCAGTGTATCGTCCAGCTTCTCGCCCATGCGGGCCAGAGTCTCGCCCGCGCCGGCCACGTCGTCCGCGAGCCACATCGGCTCGCTCTTGGCCGGATCGAACCCGCCCAGGTCCTGCTTCCGTGGCTTGCCTTCGTATTCCGCGTCCAGAATCGACTCCACGAGCGGCGTGCCGATCACCTCTCGACGGATCGTGCGATCCTCGGAGATCTCGCCGAGGAACACCTCGCGATGCTCGTAGAACAACTCCAGGATATCCGGATCCGTCCCGTGGCCGAGCGCCCTCAGAAGGGCGGTGGCGGGGAACTTCTTCCGCTTGTCGATGTGGACGTGGATCACGTCGTGAATGTCCAGCGTGAACTCGACCCACGATCCACGGAACGGGATGATCCGCGCCGAAAAGAGACGCGTGCCATTGGGATGGACGTTCTCCTCGAACACCACGCCGGGCGATCGGTGCAGCTGGCTGACGATCACCCGCTCGGCGCCGTTGACCACGAACGTCCCATGCTCGGTGAGCAAGGGCAGGTCACCGAGGTAGACTTCCTTCTCGAGGATGTCCGCCGGGCGACGCTCTCCATCGCCCAGGTCCTCCCACAGCACGAGGCGCAGCGTCGCCTTCAGGGGCGCGGCGAACGTCATGTCGCGCTCCATGCACTCGTCCACCGAGTACTTCGGCTCGCCAAGTGAGTAGGACTGGAACTCGAGCGAGTAGTTCCCGTTCACATCGTCGATCGGGAAGATCTCGTTGAAGATCCGCTCGAGTCCGACGTCCTTGCGATCGCCCTCGATATCAGGCTGCAGGAGTCGCTCGAACGCCTGGATCTGGACATCCAGGAAATGCGGGGTCTCCATCGGAGAGTCCAGCTTCGCGAAAGAGACTACCGATCCGGTGTTGTTCGGTTCAGCCAACTTGCTCACCCCTGGTGGTGGACCGGCCCGTGGGGCCGGTTCAAGTACTGCGATATGAAGGCACAGAACGCCCTGACCCCCGGGGACCCGTTAACGGGCCGCAGGGGCGCATAGGGCGCCGTGCGAGCGCGAACTGCGTTCTTTTCTGAAGAGCTACGCATCTGGAGCCAACGCTCGAGTTGTCGTGGCGGGGCCTGGCTAAAGAGCCAGTCCCCAATAACACCACTACTTCAACTCGACGGTGGCTCCCTGCTCTTCCAGCTTTGCCTTGATGGCCTCGGCCTCCTCCTTGGAGATGCCTTCCTTCACCGGCTTCGGAGAGTTGTCGACCAGATCCTTGGCCTCCTTCAGACCGAGCGAGGTGACCTCGCGGACGGCCTTGATGACCTGGATCTTCTTGTCGCCAATTCCGACCAGCATCACGTCGAACTCGGTCTGCTCTTCGGCAGCGGCCGGAGCAGCGCCAGCCGCCGCGACCGCGACCGGAGCGGCCGCCGTGACACCGAACTTGTCCTCCATCATCTCTTTCAACTCGGCGGCCTCGAGGACCGTCAGCGAGCCAATTGCGTCGAGAAGCTCTTCAACCTTGCTCATGTTTCCGTGTACTCCCTGCCACTGTGTTCACCAAGTTAGGGGCCGGTCCCGATGGCTTCGGACCGTGCTCTCCCCGTGGGGATCCGGGACCCGTCCCTAATGCTCCCCCTGCTTCGCCACTTCTTCGACCATGTAGGCGATGTCGCGGATGAGCGAATTCAGCGCTCCCGCGATACCGCCGACCCCGGCCGTCAAACCGCCAGCGATCGACGCCAGCAGCTGGTCCATCGGCGGAAGATCCGCCAACCGTGTCACTTCTTCCTGCGTTACGACCCGGCGCTCCACGATGCCGACCTTCACGACCGGGCGTTCACCGTTCCCCTTCGCGAACTCCCGCACCACCTTTGCCGGCGCCACGGGGTCGGTACCACCGAGCACCAGGGCCGTCGGCCCCTGCAGGTGCTCCGTGAGATCGGGAATGTCCGTGCCCTCGAGGGCCCGAAGCGTGAGCGTGTTCTTCACCACACGATACTCGGCGCCGGCCTCGCGCAGCTGTCTCCTCAGAGCGCCGATCGCCTCGACCGTGAGACCGGTAAAGTCCGTGAGGTAGACGACGTCCGACGAGGTCAACTGCCCTTGCAGCTCCTCGGTAATCGTCTGCTTCTGTTCCAGTTTCATTGCCATAGTGCTATCCCGACTTGGACCCGCGCTCGCACGCGGATCGCACGCTTACCGATACGGGTTCGGGTCGATACCGACCCCGGGACCCATCGTGCTGGAAACCGTCACACTTCGAATGTAGGTACCCTTCGCCGCGGACGGCTTGTTGCGCTTGATGGCTTCCATCAGCGACTCGAGGTTCTCCAGGAGCGCGTCGGTATCAAAGCTGACCTTGCCGACGGGCGCGTGGATGATGCCTGTCTTGTCCACCCGGAACTCGATCCGCCCGGCTTTCGATTCTTTCACGACACGGGCCACGTCCATGGTGACCGTGCCCGCCTTCGGCGTCGGCATCAGGCCCCTCGGACCGAGGACGCGGCCCAGCTTCCCCACGTCCTTCATCATGTCGGGGGTCGCGATAGCCACGTCGAAGTCCAGCCACCCTCCCTGGATCTTCTCGACGAATTCGGTGCCCACGTAGTCGGCGCCGGCCTCTTCGGCCTCCCGCGCCTTGTCGCCCTGGGCGATCACCAGAACGCGAACATCCCGACCCGTTCCCGCCGGCAGGACCACGGTCCCGCGGACGATCTGGTCGGCGTGCCGCGGATCGACTCCGAGTCGAACGGCGACGTCCACCGTCTCGTCGAACTTGGCGTACGCGGTTTCCTTGACCGTCTCGAGAGCCTGGCGCGTTTCGCGAAGCTCCTCGAGGCCGACCGTCGCCGTAGCCGCCTGGTATCCCTTGCCGCGCTTCGCCATCAGTCCGCCACCTCGATTCCCATGGAGCGGGCCGTTCCGGCGATCATCCGGGCACCCGCTTCCTCGTCGTTCGCGTTCAGGTCTTCCATCTTGATCCGGGCGATCTTCACGAGCTGTTCGCGCGTGACCTTGGCCACCTTCTCCCGGTTGGGCTCAGCCGAACCCGAGGCCAGCCCGAGCTCCTTCTTCAGCAGAATCGCCGCCGGCGGAGTCTTCGTGATGAAGGAGAAGCTCCGGTCCGCATAGATCGTGATCACCACCGGAATGATCATTCCCGGCTGGTTCGACGTCTTGGCGTTGAACTGCTTGCAGAAATCCATGATGTTCGCGCCGTGCTGGCCGAGCGCCGGACCCACCGGGGGTGCGGGCGTAGCCTGGCCGGCAGGAATCTGCAGCTTTACGAGCGCCATGATCTTTTTCTTCGGTGCCGCCATGATATACCTGCTCAGAATCCCTTAAGCTGCGTGTAGTCCAGTTCCACGCTGGTCGGTCGGCCGAACAGGCTTACCTGGACGCGTACCTTGCCCTTGTCCGGGATCACCTCTTCCACCGTGCCACTGAAGTCGCTGAAAGGTCCCTCCATCACCTCCACGACCTGCCCGGGGTGGAACGGGATCTCTTCCTTCGGTCCCTCTTCCTCGATCGCCTCCGCGACGCCGAGAATCTTGTTGATCTCGTCCGGGTGCAGAGGCTGGGGCTTCGTGCCGCCCCCGAGAAACTTGATCACGCTCTGTACGCTGTTGACGAGAAACATGGTGTCCTGGTTCAACACCATGTTCACCAGGACGTAACCCGGGTACAGGCGCTTCGTGGACCGGATCTTCTTGCCGCCCTTGATCTCGACCACCTCGCGGGTCGGCACGATGACCTCGCGGATGAGCTTCTCCTCGGCCTCTCCGGGAAGTTCGGCGATCTTCCGCTCCAGCAGCGTCTTGACCTTGTTCTCGTGCCCGGAGTAGGTCTGGATCGCGTACCAACGCGATGCCTGGCCGGTCTCTGCTACGTCTTCAACCACTGAGCACCCCTACGAACGTGCGCACGAACCACGAGAACATGGTGTCCATCAAGCCGATGATGATCGCGATGATGACGCAGAAGACGAGGATCACGGCCGTGGCGTTCCGCAACTGTTCGCGGTCGGGCCACGTAACCCGCTTCATCTCCGTCTGCACGTCTTCGACGAACTGCTGTAAGTCCTTCATCCCGGCCATATTGAAACGATCACTCTCGTTGTTCCTGCCGTTAGCAAAGACGACTGAAACGCCGGTCCCTCCCCCTTGGACACGGGGAGTCGGCTGTCAGATCGCCCGGAATGAGCGCCTGGAGCCGGGACCGGCGCAGCTACGCCGCCGCGCGCGTCAGCGCGTTTCTTTGTGCGTCCGGTGCGCGTTGCAGCGCGGGCAGTACTTCTTGTACTCCACGCGCTGCGGATGCAGCCTCTTGTTCTTCGTGCTCGTGTAGTTGCGCTCTTTGCACTCCGTACACTCGAGCGTGATCCGGTCCCTCATCTATCCAACCCTCAGATCCATTACTCGGTGATCGCGGTGACGACGCCGGCGCCGACCGTGCGGCCGCCCTCACGAATCGCGAACCGCAGCTCCGTGTCCATCGCGATCGGAGCAATCAGTTCCACGTCCATGTTCACGTTGTCACCC
>JBATJK010000288.1:0-1571 GCA_049668445.1 Gemmatimonadota bacterium | reverse complement strand
AAGAAGACCCCGGCCCCAGCGGCCCTCGTGGCCCCAGCGGCCCCTCTGGCCCCAGCGGCCCCTCTGGCCCCAGCGGCCCCTCTGACCCCAGCGGTAACTCCCGCCAACCCGGCGACTCTGGTCCAGCCGGACCCCCTGCTCGTCCCCGAGCCTACGATCACGCCCCTGATCGACCCTACGATGCAAACCGCGGGGCAGCACCTCCTCGCCCTAGGGGCTGCGTACGCTCCGGCAGGAGGCCTAGTCCTGCCACCCCTTACGGCTAACGTCCCTAGCCACCCCGCGGCCCCTGAGCCCACTCCTGCCTCCGTCACTGGCAGCTCCTCCGCGGAAGATGCCCTGTCCACCAGTGGCGCCTCTTCGACCGGGGAGGACAAGCGAGGCAAGTCCGATGACTTCGCTATGGACGATTTGAAGGCGGCCCTCCCTCCAGGAGGACCCCCTTCGGTCCTTGATCCCACTCCCCCGGGATCCCCGCCCGAACTTCCCAACGGGCCACCGGCGGGGCCAGGGAAAACCCCCCGCGAAGATCCAGAAAATCCCCCTGGACCTCAACAGCTCACACTCGAGCAGAATCGTGACCTGCGGCGCGAACAACTTAGGCGCTATTACGAGACGAAGTTCGCATCCCCTCCGGATCCCCAGGAGGAAGGAATTTCGGCCACCCAAGAGTGCCTCCGCGACAAACAGTGGCGGAAGCACCTGGCCGACCTCGAGGCGAAGGTGGAGAGGGACCTCAACTTGGAGTTTCCACTTCCCTCCCCACCACCCCCGCGCAAACCCAAAGCGCCCAAAGCCAAGGACTCTTCCTCTCGGCGAAAACAGTCGCCAGACGACCGTCACCCGGGACGCCGTTCCAAGAAGCGGGGTTCCAAGGACCGGTCCTCCTCCCGACCCCAGCCCAAGGTCGGTCGCCACAACAGTGAGGGGTCCTCCCGAGTATCCCACGGGACCAGTGAGGCAGCCTCCCAGAGGAGTTCAACCTCTCAGGACACTGCCTCCACCTCTTCGGCCTCCACGGCCTCTTCGGCGTCCAACCCCGCGCCCCAGGGCCCTTCTATGCAGGAGCTCATCAGCCGGCAGTGCGAGGAGGCCCAGAGAAAGATGCAGCGGGACCGCACCGCCCGCCTGTACGAAGAGGGACACCCCCCTCTGGAAGAGTGGGAGTACGATGAAGACTTCTGCAGCTTCGGAGTCGCCCCCGTCTTCCTTTCGCCGGAAATTGACCCGCACCGGCAATTCTTCGCTCACTACGAGCACCGACCAGAGAGATCGGCCGAAACCTGGTTAGCCCTGGCCCGGGACGCTCGGGATCAGCGTCGCTTTGGCCTCCGCCAGGAGAATGTGGTCATTCCCTTGTCCCCGGAGACCACTCGGAAAGATGTATACATCGGTCTTTCCATCTCGGCCATCACCCCAAGGCCATTCTTGTTCCAGAAACACTGGTACCGGTTCCCGCTAACCCCAATAGCGCTGAACCTGATGCACTTTGCCGGGTGCCCCGGGCCGGTCGTCGAGCAGGCCCGGGAGGAAATGGTCAGGGACATCTCCCAGCTGACCCGCCCCCAGGA
>JBATJK010000287.1:0-65673 GCA_049668445.1 Gemmatimonadota bacterium | reverse complement strand
CGCGAGAGGAGGCGCTCGAGGCCACGGCGGTGCACAGCGTGGCGGGCCGGCTTCCGGCCGGGGCCGGCGTGCTCGAGGGCCGACCGTTCCGGGCCCCGCACCACACGATTACGAGCGCCGGCCTGATCGGAGGCGGGGTCCCCGTCCAGCCGGGCGAGATCTCGCTGGCGCATCACGGCGTTCTGTTTCTCGACGAGCTCACCGAGTTCCGGGCCTGGACCCTGGAGGCCCTGCGCCAGCCGCTCGAGGAGGGCGCGGTGAGGATCACCCGTGCCGGTACGCAGGTCCGATATCCGGCCCGATTCCTACTGGCGGCGGCCATGAATCCGTGTCCCTGTGGACGCCTGCTGGAGCCCGAGCGAGACTGCACCTGCGATCCCGCTGTGGTGCGGCGTCACGCCGGCCGCCTGAGCGCTCCGCTTCTGGACCGAATCGACATGCACGTGGACGTTCCCGCGGTCGGGTGGGATGTGCTTCGGGCGGGGCCGGGCCCTCCCGAGAGTTCCGCCATGAGGCGCCGGGTGAGGGAGGCGCGCGCCCGGTCTTCGCGGCGTTCCGGCCGTCCCTCGCTGCTGAACGCCGGCCTGTCGCCCCGGTCGATCCGCGACCACTGCGCGCTGGACGATCCCTCCGATGCCATGCTGCGAAGAGGCTCGGCCGCGTTCGATCTCAGCGCCCGGGCTTGCCACCGGATTCTCAGGGTCTCGCGCACCATCGCCGATCTGGAGGGTTCGGAGTCGATCCAGGCGGGACATGTCGCCGAGGCGCTCCAGTTCCGGGTCCGCGAGCAGTCGGGGTAGACGCCCGCCAGGTCAGGCCTCGGGCAGGCCCGACGGCGGAAGAGCGGGCGATTCCGGGACAGGCAACCCTGGCGCCAGCCCCGGCGGGGCCTCAGCCCTTCCCAGGGCCAGAAAATTCCTCAGGAGAGCGTGCCCGTACTCCGTGAGGACCGCTTCCGGGTGGAACTGGACGCCCCACATCGGCAGCGTCCGATGTCGAAGTCCCATCAGGACCCCCGAGGTCCAGGCCGTCGGCTCGAGCATCGGCGGCAGTGTGTCCGGGTCGATCACCAGCGAGTGGTATCGGGTGGCCGTCAGCGGTGACGGGAGCCCCGCGAACAGGTCACGCTCTCCGTGTTCTACCGGGCTGACCTTCCCGTGCACGGGCTCGGCTCGAACGATGGTGGCCCCGAACGCGGCCCCGATGCACTGGTGCCCGAGGCACACGCCCAGCAGGGGAATGCCGGAGCCGCATGCGTGGACCAGCTCGACCGAAATACCAGCCTCCGCCGGCGTGCACGGCCCCGGCGAAATCACGACGTGCGTCGGGTCCAGCGAGAGGAGCGCCTCCACGTGGGTGGCGTCGTTGCGGATGACCGCGACAGTCTCGCCGAGTTGCTCCAGGTAGCGGGCCAGGTTGTGCCCGAAGGAGTCGTAGTTGTCCAGCAGGACGATCATGCTGCGGTACCGGGAATTGCCGCGACGAGGGCCCGCGCCTTGTCGAGCGTCTCTTCGTACTCGGCCGCCGGATCCGAGTCCACGACGACGGCCCCGCCCGCGTGGAAGGCCACCCGGCCCTCGCTGGCGACGGCGATGCGTATCGAGACGCTCGTGTCCATGTCCCCGCCGAATCCCAGGTATCCGAGAGCCCCGCAATACGGTCCTCTTGCCACGGGTTCGAGTTCGGAGATGATCTCCATGGCCCGAATCTTCGGTGCCCCGGTGACGGAACCGGAAGGGAACGTGGCTCTGAGCAGGTCAGATCGGTCCCGGCCCTCTTTCAGCGTTCCTTCCAACGTCGATACCAGGTGGTGCACGGTCTCGTACGATTCGATCCGGAACAGATCGAGGGCCCGCACAGAGTCCGCTTTGCACACACGCGACAGATCGTTACGCAGGAGGTCGACGATCATCAGATTCTCCGCCCGGTCCTTCACGCTGGCCTGGAGCTCCAGGGCCAGTTCTCGGTCCTCGCGTGCGTCGTCGCTGCGGGGCCGGGTGCCCTTGATGGGCCGGGTCTGAACGTTGCCGGTAGGTGAGACGTGGAGAAAGCGCTCGGGTGAAGTGCTGAGGACCGAGAATCCGTCCCCAGCGAAATAGGCTCCGAATGGAGCCGGGCTGGCCTCGCGAAGCCGGACATACAGTTCGACCGGGTCCTCTTCGGACCTGACCTCGAAGCGCTGCGAGAGATTGACCTGGTACACGTCTCCTGCTCGGATCCACTCGATCGCCCGCCGCACGGCCTCTCGATATCCGGCTGGAGAGAAGGTCGAGCGCAGTCCCCTCGCGCCCGGCACAGAGTGTGTCGGGGGGGCGAGCGTGCCTCCGAGTTCGAGCTTCGACCCGGCCGGCAGTCGGTTCTGGTTCGGTACAGGACCACCGCTCAGCCATTTCTCGGCCTGCCGCATCCGACTCGAGGCCTGGTCCGCCCCATTCTCGCCGCCAGCTGCGGATCCCGTCGAGACCACCCAGCAGCGGTTCTCGTCGCGATCCCACCCCACCACCAGGTCGTACAAGCCGATTTCCAGGTCCGGCGTGGAAAGGTCGCGGAATGCAGCGCCCGGGACCTCCTCCAGGTCGGACGCGAGTTCGTAGCCGAACATTCCCGCGGCGCCCCCGCAGAATGGTGGCATGTGGCCGCTCGCCGGAAGGTGGTACTGGCGAAGCGCTACGCGCAGTTCAGAAAGAGGATCTTCGGCGGTCGGACGCACCCCCCGCGGTCCGATCCACTCCGCCCGTCCGGCCCGTCCACGCAACACCAGAAACGGATCAACCGCGAGAAAGGAATATCGACCCCAGGAGTGGCCGGCGAGGGCTGTATCGAACCATACGACCCACGGAATGCCCGCGAGTCCCCTGAACAGGTCCTCCGGGCGGAGGCCGCCGGCGATCTCCTTTACCAGGGGCAGGCTCATTCTTCCTTCACCGGGCTCATGCGTCGTTCTTCAGGCTCGGAGCGGCCCGGTCCAGAAAGCGGATTGTCCCGGAGTTTCTTCCACCTCCACTTCGAGATGTTCGATCGCGTCAACTTCGGCCCTCCGAAGCTCCCGGGCCAGCCGGCCCCCGAGATACTCGGCGATCTTCTCGGCAGTGGTGTTGGGGATGGGAAGGACCACGACGTCAGATTCCGGAAACACGTAACGGCGATCGCCATGACGAACCTCGATCTCGCTCCCGGCCGCCGTCAGTTCCAGATCAGGATTCGACGTCGGCAGGAGAAGCCGGTGGTCGAGCTCCGAAAGAAGACCTTCCATGTCCCGCTTGAGAGCGATGAAGTCATAGACGAGCGAGTGTCGGTCCAGGATCCCGGTCAGGGTGACCCCGACTCGATAGTTGTGGCCGTGAATCGACTCGCACCCACCATCGCCGAACGTGATGAAGTGGGCGGCGGCGAAGACGAGAACTTCCTTGCCCACCAGGACTCTGTACTCGGACATCGACACCATCTCCAGCGGCGGTTTGACACTCCAGCACCTCACTCATCGTACGTCTCTCCGGACGCTGGCGCATCTCGAACTCCTGCGGCACTCTTGCCGCCCCTGCGCGCTGCGGGGCAGCTTGTCTGGGCAGGCCAATGCCGCTGCGGCACGATGGACCGGAGCACTTTTGGAAGCGAGGTTGCATGCGCCTCTTCGTGGCCGTGAATTTCCCGGCTCGACTGCGCCAGAAGATCGCCAGGCTTTCCCGCCCCCTGGAGGAGGCGGGAGTGCCGGGGCAGTGGACGGAGGCGGACAAGGTCCACCTTACGCTCAAGTTCATCGGAGAAGTGCCTGCGGCGGAGGTCGACCCGATTTCCGAGGCGCTGGAGGAGGTTGCCGGGAGCTTCCGGCCGTTCGACATGAAGTTCGGGCCTATCGGTGCCTTTCCGTCTCCGCGCCGCCCGCGCGTCGTGTGGCTCGGGGTCGAGTCGACACCGGAGCTCCGATTCATCAAGGACGACCTGGAGAGAAGGTTGGCGGAGCTTGGCGTCGCCCGTGAGGAGCGGCCCTATCAGCCGCACGTGACACTGGGGCGAGCGCCGAAAGAGGCCGAGGCCGGTGAGTTCAGGCGACTGGAGGAAGTGGCTCGCTCGCTGCGGGTTGCCGATGTGTATCGAGTGACGCATCTGGATCTCATGAAGAGCCAGCTGGGGTCGGGGGGCGCCGTTCATACGCGGTTGCTCGCGGCTCGAATGGGGCCGCGCACATGAGTGCCCGCGGCGGTGGTCAGGGAGCGGGGATGATCAAGAACTGTCTTGCACGCATCGGTTGCCTGACGCTCATCCTCGTCGTCGTCGCCGGAGGGTGGTTCTTCCGGGACGACATCGCGAGTTGGTGGCGCCGACTGGAGATCACTTCCGCCTCGCAGCCCAGCGAAGATCTGGCCGAGCGAGCGACCAGCAAACTCGAGGCAATGGCCTCGAGCGACGGGGCACGGAGGCTGGACCTGAGCCAGGCCGAGATTCAGAGCCTGCTCACATACCGAGCCGAGCCGATGCTGCCCGCGGGGATCAGTGAGCCTGTGGTGGAGCTTCGCGACAGCACGCTTCTGCTGTCGGCTCGGGTGGACCCGAGAGGCCTGGAGGGCCTCGCATCGCCGGAAGTCATCGAGAGGCTGTTCTCGGATTCGGCGAAGGTGGTGGTGGAACTGATGCCTGGAGTCGTGGCGCCCGGCGTCGCGCAGGTCGAGGTCGTGACCCTGCAGGCGGGGTCGATCGTCGTTCCTTCGATGATGGTCCCGTGGATACTGGAGAGCGTCGAGTTGCAGGGGGTCGAGACGACCGGAGTCATGCTGCTCCTCCCGACCCCGGGACGGGTCACACATTTCGAGGTCGCAGGCGGGAAGCTCGTACTCGAGTTGGCCGGCGGTGCGCGCGACTGACCACCGCCTTTCTTTGGTCGTTGAGATCGAGTTGAGTGCAGCGATCACATTGCTTGCGTATTGTGGTGCCTGAGAACGGGCTGCGAGTGCGGGGAACGCTCGATCGAACGAAGGGGTAGTTTCTTCACCGGAAGGGAAGGGCCGCTGGCAGGTCCGCGCGGTGGGCATACTCAGACAGGCAGGTGCAGGGAAGTATGAGCAAGGGCATGAAACAGGCGAAGCAGAAGCAGGAATCGGAGAACGGCTCGGTAGGCCGCTGGCTGTGGGAGTGGACCAAGTCCATCGCCGTCGCGTTCCTGTTGTTCATACTGGTGAGGACTTTCGTGGTCGAGGCGTTTCAGATCCCGACAGGTTCCATGGAGCAGACGCTTCTGGTCGGTGATTTCCTCCTCGTGAACAAGATGGTGTACGGAGCGGAACTGCCGGGAACCGGCGTCCGGCTGCCCGCCTTCGATCCGCCGGCCCGAGGCGACATCGTCGTGTTTTCCCCGCCCCCGGCTGCGCGCCAGGCGGCGAATACCAACTACGTCAAGCGCATTGTCGGTCTTCCCGGAGACACCCTCCTCATGGTCGAGGGCGTGCTGTACCGTAACGGGAGCCAGGTGGCCGAGCCCTACGCCCGGCACACCCGTCCCTACGAAGATCCTCGAAGCCCGCAGTTCGATTGGCAGCGCACGCACCTGGTGGAGAGTGGGCGCCGGCTGCATGAGTACAGGCCCACGCGCGACAACTGGGGTCCGATTACCGTTCCGTTGGACAGCTTCTTCGTGATGGGGGACAACAGGGACAATTCGGAGGACTCACGCTACTGGGGGTTCGTCCCGGACCAGTCGATCAAGGGACGGCCCTGGATCATCTATTTCTCATACGACCGCAACAAGATCACTCCGTTTCCCTGGCTCACCGAAATCCGGTGGAGCCGGTTGTTTGATTCCATCCGGTGATGTAGGCGGACGAATCCGATTCCGCCGGGCACCGCAGTTTCGACCCCCCTGGACGCGAGGAGAATGGCGCGAAGGGCCGATGGCACGGGAGGCAGTTCTCTCGATCTGTACCTGAGAGAGATTGCCGGTCACGCGATACTGACCCGGGAGGAAGAGGTCCGCCTGGCCCAGTCGATCCGTCAGGGCGATGAAACAGCCCTGAACCGCCTCGTCGCCGCCAACCTCCGATTCGTGGTCACCGTTGCAAAGCGATACCGCAATCACGGGGTCGCGTTCGCAGATCTCGTCAACGAGGGAAATCTCGGACTGATGCGGGCGGCTCGCCGCTTCGACGAGACCAAGGGCGTCCGGTTCATTTCCTATGCCGTGTGGTGGATTCGCCAGGCCATGATGCAGGCGATCGCCGAGCAGTCGCGGATCGTACGTGTGCCCGTCGGTCGCATGGACGAGGCCAACAAGGTGGTACGCACGTCTCGGAAGCTGAGCCAGCAGTTGGGCCGCAGTGCCACACCGGAAGAGGTGGGCGTGGAGCTCGGCCTCTCACCGGAAGCCGTCCAGCGCGCCCTCGGCATGCAGGCCGGCTACATCTCTCTCGACGCGCCGGTTCCGGACACGGAAGACACGTCAATGCTGGAGCTCATTCCGGATCGAGAGGGAGAGGAAGCGGACGAGCGCACGCAGCGCGAGGCGCTTCGGGACGTTCTCGAGTCCAGCCTCACCCACCTTCCGGAGCGCGAGGCGCGCATCATCAAGATGTACTTCGGTCTCGACGGAGAGGAAGCCCATACTCTCGAGCAGATCGGACGAGAGTTCTCAGTCAGTCGCGAGCGGATTCGTCAGATCAAGGATCGGGCCCTCGTCCGTCTCAGGTTGGGAGCCACGGGCAGGGTTCTGGAGTCGTTTCGCGACCACTGAAAACCGTGGGCCTCGCGTCTTGACACCTGCATATGCCCCCTTTAGCTTTCTGGGCTGCTAGCGGGATGATTTCGGCCGCTGCCGCCAGGTGCGGCGCGGCTCGCTTTTTCTCCCAGATTTCGGTGCGAACGAGTGAAGGCGCCTCGGGTGCGCAAGCGAGTGGGGCGATTCGGTAATGAAGACGTATTCGGTTAAAGCAGGCGAGATTCAGCACGACTGGTTTGTCGTAGACGCCCGGGACCAGGTCCTGGGCCGTCTGGCCACTCGCGTGGCGTCCGTCCTCAGGGGCAAGCACAAGCCGACGTTCAGCCCACACCTGGACGTGGGTGACTACGTAGTGGTCGTGAACGCAAGGGACGTGCGCCTGACGGGACGAAAGGCTGAGCAGAAGGAATATTTCCGCCACAGCGGTTACATGGGTGGCGAGCGCATGATTCCGTTCGAGACGATGATCAAGAAGCATCCCGAGCGGGTCATCGAGCGGGCGGTAAAGGGAATGCTCCCGAAGAACGCCCTGGGCCGCCAGATGGCGCAGAAGCTCAAGGTGTATGCGGGGGCAGAGCACCCGCATACCGCGCAGCGACCGCAGCCCCTGGACGTCTGAGACACAGGGCGACAAACGACACGGAGGAAGCTTGGCGGACAGTACGACATACCAGGGCCTGGGCCGGCGCAAGGCGGCGGTGGCGCGTGTGTGGCTCCGGCCCGGAGAGAGCTCCTGGAGCATCAACGGCCGAAGCATTGAAGACTATTTTCCCCTTGCGCGACACCGGACTGCGGCTGGAAAGCCGTTTGAGGTGACGGGCACGGAAGGGCAGTTCGGCGTCCACGCTCGCGTGGCGGGCGGGGGTACGTCCGGTCAGGCCGATGCGATCCAGTTGGGTGTTGCGCGTGCCATCCTCAAGATGGATGAGGACATGCGCGCCACACTGCGCTCGCACGATCTGCTGACGCGCGATCCGAGAGTTGTCGAGCGTAAGAAGCCGGGTCAGCCGAAAGCGCGCAAGCGCTTCCAGTTCTCCAAGCGATAGACCGGCCACGGCGTAGCCGAACCCAAGCAGCGAGTTATCGATAGCATGTCAGAAGTAGGTCTCAAGGAACTGCTACAGGCGGGCGTCCACTTCGGACACCAGACGCACCGCTGGAACCCGAAGATGCGCAGGTTCATTTTCGCGGAGCGCGGTGGAATATACCTGATCGACCTGAAGAAGACCCTACGGGACTTGAATCGGGCGCGCGATCTGGTGAATGGTGTGGTCCGGGGTGGCAGCAATGTCCTTTTCGTATGCACCAAGCCGCAGCTCAAGGGCCTGGTGAGGGCAGAGGCTGAGCGGGCGGGGGCGTTCTACGTCACCGAGCGCTGGCTGGGCGGGCTGCTTACCAACTTCCAGACGATCAAGAAGAACATCCGGCGTCTCAAGGACCTCGAGCGCGGTGTCGAAGAAGGCGCTTTCGAGTTCTATACCAAGAAGGAGCGCCTGCTGCTGGAACGGGAGCGAGAGAAGCTCGAGCGCTACCTGTCGGGGATCAAGGACATGACCCGACTTCCAGGGCTGGTCTTCGTGGTGGACGCGAACAAAGAGGACATCGCGGTTCGCGAGGCAAACCGGCTGGGTATCCCGGTCGTGGCCATCGCGGACACGAACGCCGATCCGGACCGGCTGACGATCGCCATCGCCGGAAACGACGACGCGATTCGATCGGTTTCGCTGATCACGGGGGTCATGGCCGATGAGATCTTGATGGCCAGGCGCGAGGCCCCGGACGCTGCGGGCGGCAAAGACGAGGCTGCGGCCCTGACGTATTCGTCGGATGCGGGTGGAACCGAGTCCGTGGACGCGAAGCGGAAGCGACCCAAGCGCCGACCGCGGCCCGAACTGATCAAGCGCCGTCTGCACGCTTCCGATCCCGAGGCGGGTGTGCTGGAGGATGGGGCGGACGACCTGGAGGAGGCACTCGTCGAAGAAGGAGTGACCCTCGAGGGTGAAGGCGAACCGAAGGCGCCGGTCGCCGAAGACGCCGAGGCCGAGGCGGTGGCCGTCACCGCGGAGTCGGCTCCTGGAGAAGACGGGGACGGCAAAGACCCCGGCTCACCCTGAGCAACGCGAAACGGTGGGCCACTTCGGTGGCCCATTTTTTTTGTTGGAATTGACATCATGGGAAGTGCCGGTGGGCACTGGCGAAGACCCGAAACGAAACGAAAGAGGGAATAGAAAGATGTCAGCAATCACGGCAGCGGCGGTGAAGTCCTTGCGTGACCGGACGGGCGCGGGAATGATGGACTGCAAGAAGGCGCTGATGGAGACGGGTGGTGACGAAGAGAAGGCGATCGACCTGCTTCGCCAGTGGGGGTCCGCAAAGGCGGCCAAGCGCGCCGAACGCGAGATGACCGAAGGTGTCGTGGCGATCGCGCATGGCGAGTCAGGATTTGGCATGGTAGCGGTTTCGAGCGAGACCGACTTCGTCGCTCGCAACCAGGACTTCCTGGACTTCGCTTCGCGCCTCGCGGCGACCGTTGGCGAGTCCGGGTTGCCGGACGGCGCGGTGCTTACGGGGGCGGCGCTTCTGGAGACTGAGGGCTTCGAGGCCCTGGCAGGCGAGCTCGCCTCGATGCGGGCGACCATAGGCGAGAACCTCGAGGTGCAGAGGGCCGTTCGGATGACCGTGGCCGAGGGTGGCCAGGTTGGCTCGTACCTTCACTTCGGTGGCCGGATCGGCGTGCTGGTTGAAGTGAACGGTGCGTCCGGCGACGCGTCCGGGCTGGTGCGGGACCTCGCGATGCACGTGGCGGCCACGAATCCCATGGGGGTCTCTCCCGAGGACATCCCGCAGGAGGATCGTGATCGCGAGCGGGCCGTCCTGGTGGAACAGGCGAAGGCGGAGGGCAAGCCCGAGCACATCGCGGAGAAGATGGTCGAAGGGCGTATGAGGAAGTACTTCGAAGAGAACACGCTGCTCAAGCAGGGATTCGTGAAGAACCCGGACACGAGCATCGAAGACCTGGTGGCCAGCCATGGCTCCGACGTGGGCGTTCGTCGCTTCGTGCGCTTCTCGATCGGAGGTTAGGGAGGCAGCTTGTCGGAACTGAAATATCCCCGGGCCCTGGTGAAGCTCTCGGGCGAGTCGCTCGCGGGCGACCAGGGATTCGGTATCGCGCCCGAGGTGGTCGATCGTCTCGTCCTGGAGGTCGAAACGGTCTACGACGCCGGTGTTCGCCTGGGACTCGTGGTGGGCGGCGGCAACATCGTGCGGGGCACGGAAGCCAGTCAGCGTGGAATGGACCGCGTGTCGGCCGATTACATGGGCATGCTCGCCACGGTGATCAACGCGCTGGCGTTGCAGGATGCCCTCGAGCGGCACGGCGTGGAGTCCCGCGTGATGACGGCCATTCGGATGGAGCAGCTGGCCGAGCCGTACATTCGCAGGCGGGCCCTGCGCCACCTGGAAAAGGGTCGCGTGGTGATCTTCGCGGGAGGGACGGGGAATCCCTATTTTTCGACTGATACTGCCGCGGTTCTTCGGGCCATCGAGATGAATGCCGACGTGATCCTGAAAGCCACCAAGGTGGACGGCGTTTATTCGGCCGATCCGGTGCACGATCCGGACGCCAGGTTCCTTCCCGACCTCACGTTCAAGGAAGTCCTCAACAAGGAACTGGGCGTGATGGACGCTGCCGCCGTATCGCTGTGCCGGGACAACGAGCTCCCGGTGATCGTTCTGAACATCCGCACGTCGGGGGCCATCCTCGGGGCGCTGCGGGGAGAGAGAATCGGTACACTCGTAACGTGAAGGGGGACGTCAGATGGTCAGCCCTACACTGAAGGAAGCCTCCCAGCAGATGGACCGGAACCTGGAGGCCATCTCGCGAGAGTTCTCGGGCGTGCGTACCGGGAAGGCTACGACGGGTCTGCTCGATACCGTCCAGGTGGACGCGTACGGGTCGAAGATGCCTCTGAAGCAGACGGCAACGGTCACCGCGCCGGAGGCCCAGATGCTGCTCGTTCAGCCGTGGGACACCAATCTGGTCAACATCGTCGCCAAAGCCATCCAATCAGCGGACCTGGGCCTCAACCCCTCCGTGGATGGCAATGTCATTCGGGTCAGCATTCCTCCGCTTACCGAGGAACGGCGACACGAGATGGTCAAGGTGCTTCACCGTATGACGGAAGAGGGCCGCGTGGCGGTGCGGCACGCTCGCCACAAGGCCAAAACCGAGATCGAGCGTCAGAAGAAGGAAGGCGACATCGGGGAGGACCGGATGCGCCGCGAACTCGAGAAGCTCCAGGAGTTGACGGACGGTCATATCAAGAAGCTGGACTCCATGCTGGAGCTCAAGGAAAAGGAAGTGTTGGAGGTATGACCGGATCTACGGGTACACCGGAACCGAAGGTCGAGCAGGCCGTCGTCGCGCCGGCTGTGGGCCTCCCGGCTCGCCTGGACATGAGGCGAGCGCTCGACGTCTATGTGGCGGGCCGCAGCCGAACGCTGGGTCCGGAGGAGAAGGGAACCATGGTCGGAGGTTCGGTGGAGACGCCGCTTCCGGGGCCGTCCCCCGATACTCGGGGATCCGAGGCCCCGGCGGCGAAGGGCGTCTCCGTTCCGGACGAACTCCGATTTGACCGTGGCGCGGGCACATGGCGTCGGGGCCTGGCCGGCTAGAGGGAGGAAGCACCGTAGACCCGACCGCTCGTCACACCGCCGTTCCTTCCGAACTACCGGCCCTCCTGGGGGCCCATCTGCGCGCGCAGCCCGACCTGGTTCCACGAGGATCGAAGGTCATCGTGGCCCTGTCAGGGGGACCGGACTCGACGGCCCTCCTCCACCTGCTGTCCGAGCTCGCATCGTGCCTTGACCTTCACCTGGAAGCGGCTCACTTCGATCACCAGGTTCGGGTCGGCTCCGGGGCTGACGGGACCTGGGCGAAGGAAGTGGCGACCAAGCTCGGCATCCCTTGCCACGTGGGCGCGCCGGCAATCCCCCCTGTGGTCAAGCAGGCCAGTCTTCGGGATGCCCGCTATCTCTGGCTGTCAGGCCTGGTCCGAGACCGAAAGGCCGATCGCCTGGCCATCGGGCACCATGCCGACGACCAGGCAGAAACCGTGTTGTTCCGGTTGATGCGGGGCACGGATCTGAGGGGGCTGGCTGGCGTACCCGCCCGCAGGGGGCCGATCGTGCGGCCGCTCCTGCCCTTCCGCCGCCGGTCCCTTTCCGCGTACTTGGAAGGCCTTGGCGTGCCCTGGATCGATGATCCGTCCAACGCCGATCGACGTTGGGTCCGCGTTCGACTGCGCACCGAGGTCATTCCGGAGATGGAACGCCTGGCCCCGGGAACCGTGCAGACGCTGGTAGCTCTGGGCGAGGCGGCTGCCCGGGCACGGGATCTGAACGAACGCGCAGGGGCGTGGTTGCTGGATGAATCCGCGGTGGAACCGGCCCGACCCGGGCGACTGGAGTTGTGCCGCGCGAGTCTGACCAGGGGCGGCTCCGAGATCCTGGCGGTGGCCCTTCGACGCGTGGCTCGCGCCGGCGGAGTGGCGCTCACGGCTGGAGGAACCCGGGCCGGTGTGGAGTTTATCAGCGAGGGCCGCAGCGGTGGGCGGGTGAACCTCGGAGGCGGCCTCGAGATCTCGAGGGAGTACGACCGCGTCATCATCAGGCGAGAAGGTGCGGAGCCAGTGGCGGACGTGCTGCCGGTGCGGGAGCATACGGGTGCCGGAACGCTGCGGATCGGGGAGCGGGCGCTACAAGTGCGTTGGAAGCCCGTAGCTGGCCAGCTGCCGCCTCCCGAGCGGATTGCCGTGGCCGTGTCCCCGGGGCATTATCCCTTAATGTTCCGGGGTTGGAGAGACGGAGACAGGATTCGACTGGCGGGCGGCACACGGAAGCTCAAGAAGCTCTTCGGCGACCGTCGGATCCCCGTGAGCGAGAGGGCCCGCCTTCCGGTTCTGGCCGACCGGTCGGGTAACATTCTGTGGGTCGAAGGGTTGGCGACGGCTGAGACGGACTGTGGTTCAAGAGGTGACTATTCCTTGTTGGAGTTCGAGTTGAGATATGAATGACCATGCGCGAGCGGGGGCGCCGTACCTGACGGAAGCAGGGCTGCTGGCGCGTACCGGCGGCCGGGAGCTGAAGAGTGTCGTCTTCAGCGCCGACGCCATCGCCGGCCGCGTTCGTGAGATGGGTGCCGAAATCACCCAGCACTACGGACCCGATGCCGACGTTCTGGTCCTCGGGTTGTTGAAAGGCTCGTTCATCTTTCTCAGCGACCTGGTACGGCACATCGATCGACCTCTGCACGTGGATTTCATCGTGGCTTCGAGCTACGGTGCGGGCACCACGACGTCCGGTGACGTCAAGCTCCTGTACGATCCCACGGCGCCGATCGAGGGACGGCACATCATCCTCGTCGAGGACATCGTGGATAGCGGCAATACGATCAACCGGCTGGCGCGGGCGCTGGAGGCCCGGTCGCCCGCCTCGATCGAATTGTGCGCCATGCTTCACAAGCACATCGCTGAGGGCCTGATACTGGAACCGCGTTGGGTGGGATTCGATGCTCCGACGGACTTTCTGGTCGGCTATGGTCTTGACCATGCCGAGGACTTCCGACATCTCCCCTTCGTGGCCAGCATTTGAGCCGCTGATGCAAACGCATAGGAAGGACTGACGTGGCAAAGACGAGTCCGGACGACGGGAGCAAGGACCAGAAGACATCGCGCTTTCTGCGCACCGCGTCCTTCTGGGCGCTCGTGATCCTGATCCCGCTGGCCATATTCCAGGTGATGGAAACCAGTCGCCAGTTGGAGCGCGAACTCACCTACACCGAGTTCCGCGAGCAGATGGAGAGCGACAACGTTCGGTCGGTCACCTTCTCTGAGACCCGCAAGGTAGAGGGTGAGCTGAGGACCCCGATGCAGGTCGACGGCCAACCGGTTGACCAGTTCCACACGCTGCTTCCCATGGAAGCCAGCCAGGAACTCATCGATGAACTCGAGGCCTCGGGCGTAGATGTGGACGCGAAGGAGACTGGCGCGAACTGGGTCAGCTACCTGGTATCGGTTCTCCCGTGGATCCTGATCATCGGCCTGTGGTTCTTCTTCTTCCGGCAGATGCAGTCGGGCGGTTCACGGGCTTTCAGTTTCGGGAAGTCGAAAGCCAAGCTGCTGACCGGCGATACACCGCAGGTCACCTTCGCCGACGTCGCTGGAGCCGATGAAGCCAAGGAGGAACTCGAGGAGATCATCGAGTTCCTCAAGGATCCGGCCAAGTTCCGGAAGCTGGGGGGAAGGCTCCCCAAGGGTGCCCTGCTGGTGGGACCTCCGGGAACCGGCAAGACGCTCCTCGCCAGGGCCGTCGCCGGCGAAGCCGGCCGCCCGTTCTTCTCGATGAGCGGGTCGGATTTCGTCGAGATGTTCGTTGGGGTCGGCGCGAGCCGCGTCCGGGATCTGTTCGAGCAGGGCAAGTCGCACGCTCCGTGCATCATCTTCATCGACGAGATCGATGCGGTGGGTCGGCACCGGGGCGCGGGGCTCGGGGGCGGTCACGACGAGAGGGAGCAGACGTTGAACCAGCTCCTCGTCGAGATGGATGGCTTCGAATCTACCGTAGGGGTGATCCTCCTGGCGGCGACGAACCGGCCTGATGTCCTGGACCCGGCTCTCCTTCGCCCGGGGCGTTTCGATCGCCAGATCGTGGTCGACTTTCCCGATGTGAACGGTCGCGAGGGGATACTGAGGGTACACACGAAAGAGATCCCGCTGTCGGAAGACGTCAACCTGAAGGTCCTGGCCAAAGGCACGCCGGGTCTGTCCGGGGCGGACCTGGCCAACATCGTGAACGAGGCCGCCCTGCTGGCCGCCCGGCACGATAAGGACCGGGTGTACATGGATGACTTCGATTCGGCCAAGGACAAGGTCATGCTCGGCGCCGAGCGGCGCAGCATGGTCATTTCTGATGAAGAGCGACGGGTGACGGCCTACCACGAAGCGGGTCACGCGGTGATCGCTCGGCGCGTGCCAGGGCTGGATCCGCTGCACAAGGTCAGCATCATGCCTCGCGGACGGGCTCTGGGCATCACCGCGTCGCTGCCCGAGGAAGACCGCCACAACTACACCAAGGGGTGGCTGCAGGGGCAGCTGGTCATGCTGTTCGGTGGCCGTGTGGCGGAAGAGATGATCTTCGGACCGTCGAAGATCACGACGGGCGCCGGAAACGACATTGAGCGGGCCACGGCGATCGCCCGGCGCATGGTCACTCAGTTCGGCATGTCCGAGGTCCTCGGCCCGATCGCGGTGGGTGAGCAGGACCACGAGATCTTCTTGGGCCGGGAAATAAGCCAGCGCCGCGATGTGTCGGACAGAACCGCCGAAATTGTGGACGGCGAGATCAAGCGCATGCTGGATGAGGCGTATTCGAAGGCGGAAGAGGTGCTCTCGGCGAACAGGGATCTACTCGGCGCGATCGCGGAGGCGCTGCTGGAGCGTGAGACGCTGGACCTCGAGGATGTTCGCATCCTCGAGGACGGTGGTGAACTGCCGCCGCTGAAGGACCTGGCGCCAGAGCCGTCCCCGGCCTTGCCTGCCGCGCCCGACGTTCGACGATCGAGTGAGTCGTCCCTGGAGGACACGGGGGGAGAACCATCACCGGCGATGGCCTGATTCCCGCGATGGTGGGCTCGGCGGCGGTAGCCGCGCATCCGGGCGCGTGGACGGTGCGGGGATTCGATGTCCACGTCGATCGGCCCCTCGTTCTCGGCGTGGTCAATCTCACACCCGACTCCTTTTCCGACGGTGGGAGTTACGCCGATGCGGGTGCGGCGCTCGCGCGCGCGGAACAGATGTTCGACGAAGGGGCCGACCTGATAGACGTGGGCGGTGAGTCCACCCGCCCGGGGGCCGGTGCCGTCGATGCGGCGACGGAGTGGAGCCGGATCGGCCCGGTTGTCGAGGGGCTGGCGCTGCGCGGGATTCCGGTTTCGATCGATACCATGAAGGCCGATGTGGCGCAGCGCGCCGTCGATGACGGAGCGGCCGTGTTGAACGATGTCTCGGGCCTGCGCCACGACCCCGCGCTGGCCGATGTCGCCGCACGGGCTGGAAGCGGCCTGATCGTGATGCACATGCGAGGGACGCCTCGCACGATGCAGAACGAGGTGGAGTACGATGACCTGGTAGGCGAGGTGCGGGACGCGCTGGCGCATTCGATGCAAGTGGCCCGCGATCGCGGTTGCTCGCCGGAGCAGATCGTGGTGGACCCCGGCATCGGGTTTGGGAAATCGGCCGCGGGGAACCTCGAACTCATCGCCGGGATCGGACGCCTTCTCGATCTCGGTCGGCCCGTACTCGTGGGGCCGTCCCGCAAGTCTTTCATCGGGGAAATCCTGGACGTTCCCGTGGAGGAGCGTCTCGAGGGCACGATCGCCGCGTGCCTGTCAGCCCTCGAGCGAGGAGCGCGCATTTTCCGCGTGCATGACGTGCGCCAGGTTCGTCGCGCCCTGGACCTCGCGTGGGCTATCCGGAACTCCGGAACGCCGGGCCAGGCTACATGAGCGCGGTAATCGACTACCTGGGTTTCCTGCTCGATCAGTTCGCGTTCAAGGATCTCGTGGAGATCCTGGTCGTGGCGTGGCTCGTGTACCGAATCCTGCTCATGTACACCGGAACGCGGGCGTTTCAGGTCCTTCTCGGCTTCGTGTTCCTGGTGTCGGTCTATGTGCTGTCGCAGGCCGCCGGGCTCCGCCTGATTCCCTACATTCTCTCCCAGGTATTCACCTACGGCGCGTTCGCGCTTATCGTGATTTTCCAGCAGGAGATCCGGACCGCGCTGGCACGCCTCGGTCGCTCGCGCCTGTTCCAGCTGTTCGCCCGTCGCGAACAGCAGGAGGTCGTCGAAGAGATCGTCCGGGCAGCGGATCGACTGGCCAAGGCGAAGATCGGGGGGATCATAGCCATCGAGCGCCAGGTGGACCTGGCCAATCACGTGGATCATGGAACGCCCATCAACGCCCAGGTCACGGCAGAGCTCCTGACCACGATCTTCACGCCGTACTCGCCACTCCACGACGGGGCCGTGATCGTGCGGCGGGACCAGGTCGCCTATGCGGGGTCGGTCATCCTGCGGCTGTCCGAATCTCCGACGCTGGAGCGGGCGTTGGGGACGCGGCATCGTGCGGCGCTCGGCCTTTCAGAGGAGACCGACGCGCTCGTGGTGGTGATTTCCGAGGAGACGGGACAGATATCCCTGGCCCACCGGGGGATCCTCCACAGGGGGCTCAGGCCGGACGACCTGGAGGCGCGGCTGGCGGCCGGCGGTGAGGAAGAGATCACTCCTGCCGTGTCGGGGCAAATGCCCACACTGGACCCGGTGGAGCGATCGGGGGTAGTTCCCGCAGCAAGCGATACGGGCGTCTGAATCGCGTTGACGGGACCTCCGCGCCCCGGTAAACTACGTCCTCTTGAGCCGAACAAGTTGCTTCGTCAACGGATAAACGGAGACGGTCGGGTGCAAGACACCAGCTATGAACTGCTGACGATCTTCCGCGACGGGGGCTTCATGATGATTCCCCTCGTCCTGTGCTCCCTCGTTGCGCTGGGGGTCATCCTGGCCAAGGGGTGGACCCTCCTGGTGGCGCACGTGGACTCCCAGAAGCTCCTGAAGAATATCGAGGAGTTGGGCACCACGGGCCGCCTGGATGAAGCCATGCAGACGGCTCGCGAAACGCGAGGCCCGGTGGCCGCCATCCTCGTGTCGGGTCTCACCCGCGTGAAGGATCAGCAGACGGGCAAGGACATCGAGAAGGCGATTTCGACGACGGGCAACATCGAGCTCGACTTTCTCGAACGAGGCATGAACGTGCTGGCCACGATTGCCAACGTGGCGCCCATGCTGGGCTTCCTCGGCACGGTGATCGGCATGATCGCGGCCTTTGCCGCCATCGAGGCCGCGGGACAGGTCGAGCCCACGCTCGTCGCATCGGGAATCAAGGTCGCCCTGATCACGACGGCCTCCGGCCTGGCTATCGCCATTCCGGTGAACATCTTCTACAACTGGTTCGTCAGCCGTATTGATACGCTGATCATGGACATGGAAAAGGGTGCCCAGGCGGTCCTCGACCTGATCTGGAACGCCGAGGCTCGCAAGCGCGCCCAGGCGACGGGCGCGGGTCAGGCCTGATGGCGTTCACGCCGCAAAGCGAGGTGGATGGAACATGCCGATTCTGAATCGCAAGCAGCGGGTGTCGGACGAGATCCCGACAGCCTCGATGGCGGATATCGCCTTCCTGCTTCTCGTCTTCTTCCTCACCACCACGGTGTTCAACGAGGAGAAGGGTTTGCCGATCGTCCTTCCGGAGCAGGCGGAGGAGCAGGACGTGTCGGCCAAGAACCTGATCTTCTTCATCGTCCGGCCCGATGGGTCGGTCGTCGTGAAACGTGGCGAGAGCGAGCAGGAGCAAGTCGTCCAGTATCGCCAGGTGGAGATCATTCTTCGTCAGGAACTGGCTCAGAACAGCAACCTGATCGCGGCCGTGAAGACGGATCCGAACGCGGCGTACCGGCACATGGTGAATGTGCTGGACGAGGTCAAGAAGGCGGGTGCCGAGCGCATCTCGCTGCAGATTCTCGAGGAGTAGGGCATGTCCGCCAAGAAGGGTTTCAAGCGCAAGTCGGGTGCGAGCAGCGACATTCCGTCGTCGTCGATGGCCGACATCGCATTCCTGCTGTTGATCTTCTTCATGGTTTCGACCGTGTTCCGCAAGGAGAAGAAGCGGAACATCGAGTGGACGACGGCCGAGGCGACCGAGAAGATCGACGAAAAGCGTAAGAACATTCTCCACATCTGGGTGGAGCCGGACGGGACGGTCTACATCAACGACCAGATCGTACCCTACGAAAACATCGCGGATATCGTGCGACCGATCTACGCAGAGAACCGTGAGCTGGTGGTGGCCATCCGGGGAGACCGGGACGTGCCGTACAACCAGATCAACACGATCACGGAGCAGCTCCAGGCGTCAGGTGCAGTCCGGGTGACGTTTGCGACACGGGTGGAGCAGCGGGTCCAGAGAGCCAGGAGGTAGTCTCGTGAACCCACACGACGAGCAGAATATCACGGCCCGAGACGAGGGTCGGAAAGCCAGGGCAGCCAAGCGTGCGAGCGCCGCCACGTTCCTGCCGGCCAACGATCGGTTCAAGCAGAGCTACTCGGCTCTCACGTATCTGGGCCTGATCCTGGCGACCGCTCTGCACTTCGCGGTGTTCGAGTTCTTCCCGCAGCTGGAGGCAGCCGATCTCGGCACCGTGAGCGAAGAGCTGTCTGCGATCGAGCTGCCGCCGGAGGTGAGGATTCCACCTCCGCCCGAGCAGATCGCACGCCCGGCCACCCCGCGTGTTGCAGCCGCAGCGGTTGACGAGGACGTGACCATCGCAATGACCACGTTCGAGGAAAACCCGGTCGAGAATCTGCCGCCGCCGCCGGCTGGCGCGGATCCGTCGGCCACGCCGTCGTATATCGCTCGCGACGTGGAGCCGAGACTCAAAAACGGTCGGGACATCCGGCAACTGCTGGAGCGCCTCTATCCTCCGATGCTGAAGGAGGCCGGCATTGGCGGTCGTGTGCTCCTGTGGGTGTTCGTGGACGAGCGCGGTTCTGCCGCGCGGTCACAGGTCCATACGTCCAGCGGGTATCCCGCTCTGGACAACGCCGCGGCCCAGATCGTCGAGCAGATGGAGTTCTCGCCGGCCATGAACCGCGACAAGCCGGTCGGAGTGTGGATCGCCCAGCCTATCGACTTCAGCGTTTCGCGATAGGCGTCCGACCTCTCCGCCAGCAGTAGCGTGAGCCGCTCGCCTCTGGCGGGCGGCTCTTTGCTTTGGTGGGTCGGGCACTGGCGGGCGACGATCGACGCATCCGTTGCCGCTCCGCGTGACCGGCCGTAGACTCCCGCCGTGAATGAAAAGCAGATCAGGGACCGAGTCCTCGAGATCCGGGAGACCATAGCACGGGCGGCCGAGCGATCCGGACGTTCCGGTTTGGACGTATGCGTGCTTCCGATTACCAAGGGGCACCCTCCGTCCATGCTGGAGGCGGTGGCCCGCGCCGGTTGTGAGGCGATCGGCGAGAACCGGGTTGGAGAAGCCGAGGCGAAGCTCGCGGAACTTGGTCGCCTGGGAGTCCGGTGGCACATGGTCGGGCATCTGCAGCGGAACAAGGCCGGCCGGGCGATCCATACGTTCGATGTCATCGAGTCGGTGGACTCCGTGCGGCTCGCCCGTCGCCTGAACGCGGAGGCTGAGAAGGCGGAGCGGCTGAGCGTTCCGATACTGGTCCAGGTCAACGCGGGTGGGGAGCGGCAAAAGAGCGGACTGGAACCCGCGCAGCTGGTCGATGCCATCGGCGAGATGCTCGACCTCGGGCGCATCAGGGTCGGGGGGTTGATGACCATGGCGCCGTTCACGGCAGAGGAACGGGTGCTGCGGCGGACGTTCGCGACCGCTCGAGAGTGTCTGGCACGCTGCCAGGCCGAACTGCCGGGCTTCGACGGGCGGACCCTGTCGATGGGAATGAGCAACGACTTCGAGATTGCCGTTGAGGAGGGCAGCACGGAGGTCCGCCTCGGGACAGTGCTGTTGGGAGAGAGACCGGAGGTACGATGGACCTGACTCCGCTGGATGTGCGGAAGAAGAAGGACGATCTGCGCCGCACGGTGCGGGGCTACGATCCAGGGCAAGTGGACGCTTTCCTGGACCTGGTGGCGGATCGCCTTGAGGCGGTCGTGCAGGAGGAGGTGCGACTGAAGGAACAGGTGACGCTTCTTCGTGAGCGCCTCGGCGGTTTCGAGGAGCGGGAGCGGGCGCTCAACGAGGCTCTGATCGCCGCCCAGGAGCTCCGCGAGGAGGCCCGGCTGCAGGCCGAGAAGCAAGCGGGCCTGCGGATTCAGGAAGCGAATCAGCTGGCGGAGAAGCTGGTGAGCGAGGCCCGGCGGTCTGCCGAGGACTCGGAGCGAGCCCTGGCCGATCTGCACGCCCGCCGTGCCGGTTACCTGCGGGGGATGCGCTCGCTTCTGGACCGGTTCCTGGCCGAGGTGTCCTACGAAGAAGCGCGGCTGGAGGGATCACCCGAGGTCGCGCTGGAAACCGAGGCACCCGACGACGGCGAGGAAGACGCGTGAGCGGTGTGACTGCCCGAGTACCGGAGTAGCGCGGCTCATGAGCTACCGTCCGCTTCCCCAAAGCGTAGCCGAGCTGGAGACGGAGGTCCTGGAGGCCTGGGACGCCGAGGACACGTTCCATCGGGGTCTCGAGGCACGGCGTGACGCTCCTGAGTACGTGTTCTACGAGGGCCCGCCGACGGCCAATGGTAAGCCCGGCGTTCACCACTTGCTCGCGCGCACCATCAAGGACACGGTGGCCAGGTATCGGGCGATGGCCGGGTGGCATGTGACCCGGATTGCCGGTTGGGACACGCACGGCCTTCCCGTGGAGATCGAGGCCGAGAAGCAACTCGGCATCTCCGGCAAGCCCGAAATCGAGCGCATGGGGATCGCCCGCTTCAACCAGGTGTGCAGGGACAACCTCTTCACATACAAGGAAGACTGGGAGCGGCTGTCCCGGCGAATCGGATACTGGCTCGACTACGAGAACGCCTACGTCACGTGTACGCCGGACTACATCGAGTCCGTGTGGTGGGCCCTGGCCGAGATTCATCGGAAGGGCCTGTTGTACAAGGGTTACAAGGTCCTTCCGTACTGTCCGCGGTGCGGCACCGGTCTCTCGAGCCACGAGGTGGCGCAGGGTTATCGGGTCGTCTCCGAGCCCTCGGTGTACGTGAAATTCAAGCTCGAGGATGATCCCGGCGGTGCGTCGATCCTGAGCTGGACCACGACCCCGTGGACGTTGCCGGGCAACGTGGCGTTGGCCGTCGGAGAGGGAGTCGACTACCTGCGGGTACGGATCCGCGAGGCGCGGGATGGCGAAGCGAACCTGCCCCGGGGAGCCCGTCCCGGTGAGGAATTGATCGTGGCGTCGGCTCTCGCCCCGGACGTACTGCGGCACCCGTACGACATCGTTGAAGTCATTCCGGGCACTGACCTGGTGGGACGGCGCTACCAGCCGCTGTTTCCGGGTGCGGTCGACGCGGAGGGCAGCGATACCGCCTGGACGGTCCTGGCCGCGGACTTCGTCACCACAGAGGATGGTACTGGCGTCGTTCACACCGCGGTGATGTACGGCGAGGACGACTTCACTCTGGGTGCCCGCGAAGGCCTTCCCATGCAGCACACCGTGGACCCGGACGGTCGGTTCGTAGACCGGGTGCCGGGTGATCTCGCCGGCCGGTTCGTCAAGGATGAGGAAACCGATCGCGCGATCATCGACGGTCTCGCCGGGGCGGATCTGCTGTACCGCCGCCAGATGTACGAGCACAGCTATCCGCACTGCTGGCGCTGCGACAGCGCCCTCCTGTACATGGCCCGCGACTCCTGGTACATCCGCACGACCGCCGTTCAGGACCGGCTCCTGGAGCACAACGCTTCGGTCGACTGGCATCCGCCGGAGATCGGGTCCGGGCGAATGGGAGAGTGGCTCTCGGGAAACGTGGACTGGGCCATCTCGCGCGATCGGTACTGGGGAACGCCACTCCCTATCTGGGTGTGCGATTCAGATCCTACGCACGTTCAGGTCATCGGATCGCTGGGCGAGCTGGCCGCCCTGGCGGGCGAGTTGTCCAGTGACTTCGATCCGCACCGCCCCGAGATCGACGAGCTGACCTGGTCCTGCGGCGAGCAGGGATGCGGCGGCACCGCCCTGCGGGTGCCCCAGGTGCTGGACGCGTGGTTCGACTCGGGTTCCATGCCCTTCGCCCAGTGGCACTACCCGTTCGAGAATGACGATGCCTTCGGATCGCACTTCCCGGCTCACTTCATTGCGGAGGGAGTGGACCAGACCCGGGGCTGGTTCTACTCGCTGCTCGCGGTCTCCACGCTGGTGTTCGACGCTCCCTCCTATCGAAGCGTGATCGTCAACGATCTGATCCTCGATGAGGAGGGTCAGAAGATGTCCAAGTCGAAGGGCAACGTCGTAGACCCGTGGGAGACAGTGTCCGAGTACGGCGCGGATGCGACACGCTTCTTCCTGTTGTCTTCCAGCAACCCGTGGCTGCCCAAGAAGTGGGACGGAGAGGCGCTCAAGGAGACGAACCGGAAGCTGTTCGACACGCTCAGGAGCACGTATCGGTTCTTCGCCATGTACGCCGAGCTGGAGGGCTGGGATCACGACACCTCCGGGGCTTCGGCCATCGAAACCCGGGCATCGATGGACCGTTGGCTTCTCAGCCGTCTGGACGAGCTCGTGGCTTCCGTGAGGAGGGACTTCGAGGCCTATGACCTGACGCGGGCGTCGCGGCGCGTGGCGACCTTCGTACTCGACGACCTGTCGAACTGGTACGTGCGCCAGAGTCGGGACCGATTCTGGGCTACGGGTAGCGCCGACTCAGGTGACGATGGGACGCAGGGGACAGCGGACGCCTTCGCCACCCTCCACTCGGCTCTTTGCGTGACGTCCCTGGTCCTGGCCCCGATCTCACCGTTTCTGTCTGATTGGCTACACCGGCAGTTGACGGGGCAGTCCGCTCACCTGACGGACTTCCCGCAGCCGGCAGGCTGCCGGGACGAGGACCTGGAGCGACGGATGGACGATGTTCGACGTCTGTCGACCCTGGGGCGGGCGGCGCGAGAGGAGGCTGGCATTCGCGTCCGCCAGCCGCTCGGCCTGCTTCAGGCGGTGATTCCGGACGGACGTCGGCCTGGTCCGGAGCTCGAGGCGGTGCTGCGCCAGGAACTGAACGTGAAGGAAGTTGTATTCCCGTCGGGCAGCGACGATATTGTACGGCTATCTGCGAAACCTGACTTCGCGCGGCTTGGACCGCGGTTCGGTAAGAGCACACCGCGGGTGGCGAAGGCGATCGAGGGGTTGGATGCGGAAGCGGTCCGTCGTCTCGGAGCGGGCGAGGCAGTGTCGGTGAGCCTGGACGGAGAGGTCCTCGAGGTTCAGCCGGGCGACGCCCGGGTGCTGGAGGAGGCCTCGGGCGATCTGACGATTCAGGCGCAGGAAGGCTTCCTGGTCGGCCTGGACACGGCGGTAACTCCGGAGCTGGAGGCGGAGGGACTGGCACGTGAAATCGTGAGTCGCGTGCAGCGTTTGCGGCGTGAATCAGGGCTGGATGTGAGCGATCGCATTCGTCTTGGGTTGGCGGCCCAGGCCGGTCGCCTGGCCGATGCAGTGGAAAGACACCGCGACTACATCGCGGGAGAAACACTGGCTGTGATCCTGATGACGGATGCGGAGCAGGGCGCGGCGCTGGACCACACGGCCCGCGTGGAGATCGAAGGAGAGAGCATAGCCCTCGGTTTGAGCCGCACGGACGGCTGACGGGACGCCGGGGGATGACGCTGATCTTGACGACACTTAGAGGCTAGATCGGGGCAACCGGATGAAAAAGAAGGACCTGAAACACATCGAGAAGCGGCTGCTGCAGCTTCGGGAGCGGGCTCTGAAGGATCTGGGTCACTACGACGAGTCTTTTTCGAACAACTCGCAGGCGTCCGAAGGCGACCTCTCGGCGTACAGCTTCCATATGGCCGACCAGGGAACCGACGCCATGGAGCGGGAGAAGGCATTCCTGTTCGCCAGCAAGGAAGGCCGCTACCTGTATCATCTCGACGAGGCTCTGCGGCGCATGTACAGGACGCCGAACCAGTTCGGCGTATGCGAGGACTGCGGGGACGCGATCTCGTTCGAGCGCATGGACGCATTACCGCACACGACTCTGTGCATCAAGTGCAAGGAGAAAGAAGAGACGGGTGTCTCTCGCTGATTCCTCGGCTCTTGTCGAGTCGAGGGCCCTGTCTTCCGGTGTGAACAAGAAGGCTCTCCTCGCCGGGGTAGTGGGGACGGTGGTTGTGCTCGACTTCGTCACCAAGATGTGGGCGATGAACACCCTCACGTTCGGCTATCCCGTTCCGGTGTTGGGAGAGTTCTTCCGGCTCACCTACACGCACAATCCGGGAGCGGCCTTCGGCATCAACATCGGCGAGCATTCGAGGTTGTTTTTCCTCGTCCTTTCGCTGGTGGCCCTGGTGGTGCTTGGCCTGATCTATCGATCGACGCCGGCCCGAGACAGGCTCCGCCTGCTTGCGGTGGCCCTCGTGAGCGCGGGAGCGATCGGCAACATCATCGATCGGTTTCGTTTCGAGGCGGGCGTCGTGGACTTCCTCGACGTGGGCATCGGAGGCTACCGCTGGCCGATCTTCAACGTTGCCGACATGGCCGTGAGCATCGGGGCGGTCCTGCTGTTGATCTCATTCTACTTCGAGGAGAAAGACGGTGACGAACCGGAGCCGGCAGCCGGCTGAAGTTCACCTCTTTCGTGTAGACGAGGATTCGGACGATCGGCTGGATGCGTATCTGGCCGATCGTTTGCGTCTGAGTCGCAATCGCGTAGTTGAACTGGTCGGCGCGGGTCTCGTGCAGGTCAACGGATCTCCAACCAAGCGGAAGAGCCAGCACCTTCGCGCTGGAGATGAGGTGGAGGTGACCGTTCCGGCCGCGCCCCCTACCGCGGTCGTACCCGAGTCCATCGCGATCGAACTCGCGTACGAGGACGAGCACCTGGCCGTGGTGGACAAGCAGGCGGGGCTGGTCGTTCACCCGGCGGTCGGGAACCGGAACGGCACACTCGTCAACGCCCTGCTTCACCGGCTGGGCGGCTTGTCGTCGATCGGCGAGCCGGACCGGCCCGGAATCGTCCACCGGCTGGACAAGGACACCAGCGGCCTCATGGTGGTCGCCCGCACCGACGAAGCTCACGCTCGATTGACGCGGGCGCTCGCCCGGCGGGAAATCAGACGTGGATACCTGGCGGCGGCGTGGGGGCACGTCGCCGAAGACGAGTTCACCGTGGACGAGCCGATCGCGCGCGACCCCAAGCAGCGGCAGCGCATGGCGGTGGTGGAGACCGGTCGACCGTCGTTGACCCGCTTCCGGCGTCTCGAGAGCTGGCGCGCTGCCGACCTGCTGGCCGTTCGTCTCCACACGGGGCGGACCCACCAGATCCGAGTCCACCTTCGATCCCTGGGCCACCCGGTCGTGGGCGACCCGATCTACGGCCCTCGCTGGCAGAAGGGGTTGCTGGGGGCAGGGGGGCGCTGGGCGGACGAATTCGATCGACGGGTCGGGCGCCTGTTTCTTCACGCGGCGCGACTCGCGTTCGTTCATCCCGTCACCGGAGAGGAATTGAGCTTCAACTCGCCGCTGCCCGAGCCCCTCCTGGGTGCTGTGGAGTGGGCTCGGAACGCAGGAGGCGCGTCGGGAGGGGGCGGGTGAAGCGCGCCTCCATCGCGTTCGCCATTCTCGCCCTGCTGCTCACCGCGGCGGCCGTCCGCGGCCCCCCCGTGTTGCAGGTGGTCGCGGGGGCGCCGACCGTCGTTGAGGTGCTGGGGGACCCGGAGTTCAGGGACCTGGGCGTGAGGCTGGTCTCGGATCCGGCCGTGTGGAAGCCCCTGCCGGGGATCGGCACACTGCCCGAGGTCGGGATCGACTCGCTGCAGATCTGGCTCACCTCCGATCTCGGCACAGGTGTGCCCCCGGGGCTGAGTCATCCCGAGCCGTGGGTCGCCGGGACCGCCGACCCCGCGAAAGCCCGGATCGCCCTGCGGACCGGCCCCGGACTGAACGGCCCTCGAGGATTGAGGTCCGTGCTCCGCCACGAGATCGCGCACATCGGCCTTGGAGCGGCGACTGGCGGCAACTACCCTCGTTGGCTGACGGAAGGGTACGCTCAGTACGCCTCGGGGGAGTGGAGCTGGGAGGACGCCTGGCACCTGCAATCCGCCTTCCTGCGTCGCGGCGCCACGACCCTGGAGGAGATTGATCTCCGCTTCCGCCGCCACTCGACGGAAGCGCGGATGGGATACCTGTTGTCATACACCGCGGTGCACGAGCTCGCGGCCATCGGTGGTGAGGCCGGCCTGGCGGCCGTGTTCAGGCGATTGGGCGAAGGGGTCACCTTCGAGGAGGCGCTGCGGCGGACGTATGGGATCACGGCGGAGAACTTCGAAGTGCGCTGGAAGAGATCGCTGGTAGATCGCTACGGTTGGATGTACCTGCTGTCACGGGCCGGCGTGTTCTGGCTGGCGGTCACCGCTCTCGTGCTTTTTGTGGCGCTTCGCCGGTCCAACCGCGATCGGACCCGACTCGAAGAACTGCGCGCCGAGGATCTGCGGATGGTGGAGGCGCCCGCGGACGAGATCCAACAGGGGCAGCTCGCCGAATTGATGTCCATATCTTCGGGCTCTGGGGCGGGTTCGACGGGCTCTGAGGACGGCCCCGGTGCAGATTGACTTGAATTCGGTTAAGGGGTATCCTTTCGCGATGGACGGAAACCGCGGAGGCGAGGCCAGCTACGGCGCGCATCGTCCACGGCTGTTCGGCTTGTTGGAGAGAAGGAACGCTGCTCTCCTCCTGGCCGGAGCCGTGGTCGTTTTGTTTGGATACGTTCTTCTCGACCGGGGCTCGGTCGTCCTCGCGCCTTTGCTTCTGTGCGCAGGGTACGTGGTACTCATTCCTGCCGGGCTGCTGATCGGGTTTCGTGGCGACCGGGCGGGCGAGGGCGAATAGCTCAGTTGGTCTAGAGCGCCTGCCTTACAAGCAGGAGGTCGCTGGTTCGAATCCAGCTTCGCCCATAGGAGTGGGCGGCGGAACAGGAACAATCCGGCGCAATAGAGTGTCGTAACGAGTGCGTGGGGAACAATGCGCCCCGTGTTCGATAAGGAACGGATAAGGACCGGAATATGATGCGTGCGATTCGTAACTGGGGTGGGCGGAGTCTGGCCGTAGCGGCCGTTTCGCTCGCGTTTGGCGCTGGTAGCGCTGTGGCGCAGGACAATGGCGCCGCCGGTGGCCGTGCCAGGGTGCTCGTTGCCCCCCTGCAGGTTGACGGCAGCGTCAAGAAGGACTTCGGCAAGAAGGTCTCCGAAGAGGTGCGCGACGGCCTCGAGGAGATTCCAACGCTGGTCGCAATCGACTGGAACCAGGTCAAGGATGAGCTTCGGCGCCTGAAGCTGAAGGAAGAGGACCTGGGCCTCATCCAGTGGCGGCAGCTTGCCGGGCGCCTGAACGCCGATGTCGTGATGACGGGCACTGTGGCATCAGCCGTCTCCGGCAACGAACTCACCGTGAGCTTCGTCGACTCGAAGAGCGGTGACGAAGTCCACGTACCGGACTTCAGCGTTCCAGGTGATGGCAAGGATGAAGTGAAGCAGGCGGCTGGAGTCATCGTGTCCGCGTTCGGCGAGCAGGTCGACTACCGGCGTGCCCTCCTGTTCTGCCAGGACTACCTCGCCGCGGAACAGTTCGAGGATGCCCTTCGCAATTGCAACGAGGCTCTCGCGAAGCATCCCGAGAGCACCTCGGGCCACTATCTGCGCGGGCGCGTGTACATGGGCATGGAGGACTGGGCATTGGCTGCCGAGGACCTCGAGATCGTCGTCGAGAACAACCCGGCCGAAGTCGATGCGCTCAATGCCCTGGCCTACGTCCACGCTCAGCTCGGTGACATGGACCGCGCGGTCGAGCTTTACCGCGAGTACCTGAACTTCAATCCCGGTGACGCGAGCGTTCGCATGACCGTCGCCTTCGAGCTTGCCCAGGCGGGCGGCGAGGACGCGGCGATCGTCCTCCTTCAGGACGGCATCGCCATCGACTCCACGAACGCCGACCTGTGGGAGTTCCTGGGCAACGTGGCGCTCAAGAAGGGGACCACCGCGGCGGACGGCGCGGCCGAGGATGCCGGCGCCATTGCGGACGAAGCGTCCGTTCGGCTTGCCGTGGAGGCCTACAACCACGTGCTGGAGCTCAAGGGCGAAGACATGAACCCCGAGATTCTCCGCAACGTGATCGCGGCGAACCTCGAACTCGGCGACTACGACGCGGCGCTCACCTTCGCCGACCGGGCCCAGACCCTGATGCCGGAGGATGCGGGCCTGTGGTCGATTCGGAGCGATATCTACGGCCGGATGGAGAGATACGGCGACGCGATCGCGGCTCTCAATCGGGCACTTGAACTCGATCCGGCATACCCGAACGCCTATTTGCGGCGGGGCTTCCTGAAGCTGCGATCCGGTGACTCGCAGGGCGGGACGTCCGATTTGCGCGCGGCGATGGACCAGGGAGCCGACGTGGAGGTCGTGGCCGGCCAGCTACTGGCGCGGGGCTACAACGATTTCTTTAAGAACGGTCAGTACGACGAAGCCCTGGCGATGTTCGAGGTCGGGACCAGCATTGCTTCGGCCGGACGCGTGAGGGACCAGCTGTATTTCTTCACGGCGTACGGCTACTACCAGCAGGGTGTGGCGATCGATGGCTCGAATGAGGCGACGGAGGCGTGTCAGCCCGCGCGTCGGGCGCTGTCCAAGTTTCAGCAGGTCCTCCCGAACCTGGACCGCGCTGGTGCCGAACAGCCCCAGAGCCAGGCGCAGATTCGCGAAAGCACGGATGTGTACATTTACCGCCAGGAGCAGATCATCCGGAAGAACTGCGGAGGGTGATCTCCCCGGAACGGTAGGAATCTGAACGGGGTCTTCGGCCCCGACGTAGACGGTGAAGCCCGGCGGGACGAGACGTTCCGCCGGGCTTCGTGCATCTGGAATCAGCGGTGGGGAGCCGGGGTTGCGCGAAGGGAATCTGACAGGTAAAATGGGGCGCAGTGGGGAAAAGTGGAGAACTGTGGGGATATCTCCTTCCTGCCTCAAAGCGGTGGTGCGAATTGGGCGGCTATCTCGGAAGCTACCTGTATCAGGTGGACGAGAAAGGCAGGGTCACGCTCCCGGCAGCGTTTCGCCGGGACAGCGAGGCCCAGTCGTTCGTTCTGATTCAGGCACAGCCAGACGCCCTGACGCTCTACCCGGACGAGACCTGGGCCGAGGTGCAGGAGCGTCTCCGATCTCTCGCACGCAGTGCTCCACGCTCCCGTCACCGAATGCTGGGCCTCACCGCGAACGCGGTCGAGGTCGTGCCCGATAAACAGGGACGTATCCTGATTCCCGACCGGCTGCGGGCGAACGCCGGCATCCGCGACGAAGCGCAGGTGGTGGGGGCGATAGACAAGATCGAGATCTGGGATCCGGAGCGTTTTGCTCGAATCGTAGACGATACGGAAGACGACTTCGGCGATCGCCTGGCCGGGATATTCGCCTGATCGTCAGGGCGAGACAGCCAGGGTGAAGCCATGAACGGGCAGGGATTCTCGCACCAGCCGGTGATGGCAGACGAGGTGCTGAAGCTGCTCGAGCCCGAACGGGGCCTCTGGTTTCTGGATGGAACGGTCGGGGGTGGAGGGCACGCAGAGCGGATCCTGGAATCGAATCCGGCCGCGACTCTGATCGGACTGGACCAGGACACCGAAGCGGTTGCGGCAGCGAGGGCACGACTGGCCCGGTTCGGAGACCGGGCAATAGTGATGACGGGCAACTTCCGCGACGCAGCGGAATTGCTGCAGGAATACAAAGACGTCGGTCTGGACGGAGCCCTGCTGGATCTGGGCGTGTCGTCCCACCAGATCGACACGATGGCGCGCGGTTTCTCCTTCCGCCGGGGCACACCGTTGAACATGCGGATGGGCGGGACAACCGGTGGTTGGAGAACCGCGGCCGACTTGCTGAACACGGCGTCTGAAGAAGAGCTGGGGAAGATCTTCCGGGACTATGGGGAAGAGCGGAAGTGGCGGGGAATGTCCCGGGAGATCGCCCGGCGCCGGCAGGAGAAACCGTTGCGCACTGCGGACGACCTCGTTGCGGCCGCTTCCACAGCGCTCTGGAGACCCCTGTCCCCGAGGGACAAGGCGCGCCTGTTCCAGGCCGTCAGGATTGCCGTGAACGAAGAGCTGGAAGCGCTGCAGGATGGACTGGAGGTCATCGCGCAGTTGCTGAAGACGGAGGGGCGGCTGGTCGTCATCTCGTATCACTCACTGGAAGACCGAATCGTGAAAGAGAAGTTCCGGGAGTGGAGTCGAGAGTGTGTCTGCCCACCCGAGCTTCCCATTTGCACGTGCCGTGGCCAGGCGCTGGGGCGTCGCCTCACGAAGAAGCCCATGCGGCCGACCGAAACGGAAGTCGCTTCGAACCCGCGGTCCCGCAGCGCGCGGCTCCGCGGATGGATTCGGGCATGACCGGGAAACCGGCTCCCGGATCCCGGAAAGGGACCGGCACGTCGAAGGTTGGCAAGGGGGGCTCCAGGTCTCGCCAGAGGGGGCGGCGTCGTGCGAGGCCTGGTACCCGGAGACGGCAGTTGGTCGTGGCGGGTTGCGTAGCGGCCGTGGTCGGCTCCCTGGTCGTATCGGTCGATCGGACCGCCAGGGGACGACAACTCGCCGAGTCACTCACTGAACTTCGCACGGAGGAAGAGGTGCTTCGGATCCGCCAGTCCGAGGAACTCGTACGTGTCGATTCGCTCGCATCGCGTGAACGAATCCTGGTAGCCGCGGCCCGATTCGGCTTGCGGCCCGCCACGGACGACCAGGTAGTCCACCTTCCGGACGTCGGGCCCTGAGGGCGGGGGAGGACAAAGCATGGCAACGAAGAAGTCCCGCAAGATCGCGAAAAAGACACACGGCCGGCGGACTCAACTGTTCGCGGCCGGACTGGCGGTACTTGCTACGGCGTTCGTGAGTCGAGCCGCCCAGCTCCAGATCGTTCAGGGCAGCAGGTGGCAGGAGCAGGTCCAGACTCAGACGACCGAGACGGTTGCCTTGCCCGCGACGAGGGGAGCGATCTACGACCGGAACGGCAAGGCCCTCGCATTGTCGCGCCAGGAGTACCGGGCCTTCTTCGCGCCGGCCCAGTCCAAGGACATCCGGCGGGACGCCCAGGCCATCGCCGCGATGCTCGATCTCTCCCGACCCCAGGTACGCCGGCTCACGAGCCGGTCCACGGGTTGGATACCGATTGGCCAGGTCGGGATCGGCGAGCGTGACGCCCTGTCGCGTGGTGTGGGGCCCGCCGTGGAGTTCGAGCCGGTGATCACGCGTGTCTATCCCGAGGGCGATCTTGCGCGGGCACTTCTCGGTGGTGTGACCACGGAGGGCCACGGCCGATCCGGCCTCGAACTCGTCCTGGACACGCTGCTGAGTGGCACCGCGGGCGAGCTTCTCGGAAGACGCGATGCCCGCGGCGAGCTGTACCCCATTCTTACCAGTCCAGAGAAGCCGGCGAGACCCGGCAGGGACGTCTACCTGACCATCGACGCGGATCTGCAGGCGATTGCCGAGGCGGCCCTGGAGACAGCGCTGGAACAGACCGGGTCCTCGGGCGGCGATGTCCTCATGGCCGACCCCCGGACCGGAGAACTCCTGGCCGTGGCCTCTCGCCGCGAAGGTAGCTCCGGTGCAGTCCCGGCCTTCACATCTCCCTATGAGCCGGGCTCCACGGTCAAGCCGTTTCTTCTCGCGACCCTGCTCGAGGAAGACCTGGCAGGACTCGACGAAACCGTCTACGCCGAGAAGGGTGAATACCGGACCGCCCATCGCGTGATCACCGACGTGCATCCGCACGATACGATCACGGTAGCCCAGGTGATCCAGTACTCCAGCAACATCGGGGCGGCAAAGCTCTCCCAGCGAATCGAGCCTGGAGTGCAGTATCGCTACCTGCGGGACTTCGGCTTCGGTACCCCGACGGGAATCGATCTTCCCGGCGAGTCTTCGGGACTCCTGCGCCGGCCGGATCGGTGGTCGGCCCTCAGCCCGGCATCTCTGGCCATCGGCTACGAGATGCTCACGACATCTCTGCAACTGGTCATGGCCTATGGAGCGCTCGCCAACGGCGGCACTCTGCTCGAGCCGGCCCTGGTGCGGGAGGTCGTTTCGGGCGACGGAACAGGCTGGCGTTTCGAGAGGCGGCCGATTCGACAGGTCATCGCCGGCGGCACGGCAGCGCAGGTGTCCAACGTCCTGCATGCCGCGGTAGGCGAGAACGGGACGGGAAGCGAGGCCTCCCTGGCGACTCTGGAGATCGCGGGAAAGACGGGTACGGCCCGGATCGCCTCTGGCGGAGGGTATGACGATCGACGCTATGCCGCGTCGTTCGTCGGCTACACGCCGGTGGACGATCCCCAGCTGGTGATCATGGCGAAGCTCGAGGACCCGAAAGGGGCCGTCTACGGTGGTCTGACGGCGGCGCCGGTCTCCCGGGCGGTCGTGCAGGCAATCCTGGCCACGCGGGGTCGAGGTCTGATCGAAACGGGAGCAGGCACGCCCAGCAGGGCTCGTCTGGAGTGGAATGAGGGCGACCGGACGGCATCGCCGTTCCAGTTTGCCGCTGCGCGGGATATTCCCCAACCGGCCGCGACGGAGCACAACCGGAAGCTGCCAGACGTGAAGGGACTTGAGACGAGGGTCGCCGTTGCCCGCCTCCACGAGCTGGGGCTGCGGGTCGAGCTACAGGGGTCCGGCCGCGTGACCCGGCAGGAGCCCGCGGCAGGTACCCGTGTCGTTCGCGGCGCGACGATCCTCCTGCGCTGACGTGCACGGAGCATCCTCGGCGAGTGTCGCCGAACCCAGGAGCAACAGGAACGCGGAAACGAATCCGGGTGTGATACAGAGACAGGATCTCGAAGGCAGATTGCAGGCATGCGGGCTGGCCCCGCGGTGGGAGGGAAACCCGCCGCCCGGTTTCGCGGGCCTTGTCACGGACTCCCGGGAGGTGCAGCCCGGAGTCCTGTTCTGCGCACTGCGCGGCACTGAGTTCGACGGACACCAGTTCGTCGCACGGGCCGCGGCCGCCGGGGCGGCCGCGGCCCTTGTCGAAGAGATCCAGGTTGACGCGGGCATTCCCCAGCTCGTCGTCTCCGATACGCGGGCCGCAACGGCGCATGCGGCATCTCTCCTGCACGGCGACCCCGCGGCCGGACTCACGCTTGTCGGCGTGACAGGAACGAACGGCAAGACGACGACCTCCCTCATCACCCGCCACATCCTGGCCGGCGAGGCCCTCTCGGCCGCGGTCGGAACGCTCGGCTGGTTCGACTCGACCGGCGAGCGGCACTCCGGTCGGCTCACCACACCGGATCCGCTCGATCTCATGGCGACGCTGCGGGAGCTCGTTGATGACGGCACCCGGTTCGTCACCATGGAAGTCTCCTCGCACGCGCTCGACCAGCGGCGCGTGGCAGGACTGAGCTTCGACGCGGCCGCCTTCACGAATCTCACGCACGAACACCTGGACTATCACCCGGATCTCGAATCGTACCGGGCGGCCAAGCTCCGCCTGGCCGATCAGGTGAGTCCCCGGGGCATGTGCGCCGTGAACGACGACGACCCGGCCTGGAAGGGCGAGGACTTCGCTGGCCGTCGTGTCGTTCGATACGGACTCGGTGCTTCCGCGGACGTCCGTGCGGTGCGCGTCCGGCACACGGCGGAGGGGAGTGACTGGCACCTCGAGACGCCGCAGGGGAGCTGGCCGGTTCGCCTGCCGCTCCTGGGTGAGTTCAACGTTCACAACGCACTGGCTGCCGCGGCCGTGGCCTGCGGGCTGGAAATGGACGGGGGACGGGTGGCCGAGCGGCTGTCGACGGCACCGCAGGTCCCGGGTCGCATGGAAGTGCTGGTCAAACGGCCGACGCTCGTGCTCCGCGACTACATGCACACACCCGATGCCTACACGCGGGTCCTCGAGACCCTGGCCGGGTTGACCGAGGGGAGCCTGTACATCGTGTTCGGATGCGGTGGCGACAGAGACAGGGTCAAGCGCCCCGTCATGGGAGAGATCGCCGCTCGCTACACGGCGCTGGCCGTCATCACCACCGACAACCCCAGGTCCGAGGATCCGGCCGACATCTGCGCCGACGTCGTCCGCGGCATGCCGGCGGGCTCCTACCGGGTGATCCTCGACCGGGAAGAGGCCATCGACTTCACGCTTCGTGAGGCCAGGCCCGGCGACGTCGTAGTGCTGGCCGGCAAGGGACACGAGACCTACCAGGACATCGCCGGCCAGCGCATTCCGTTCGACGAGGCGGCGATCGTGCGAGCCCGTATGGGGGGAGAGCCGCTGTGATGGCCGCCCGGTTTACGGCCTCGGAAGTGTGTCAGGCCCTGGCCCTGCCCGCGGGCGAACCGGCCGGCGAATTCTCGTCGATATCGACCGATACTCGCGATCTTCAGCCTGGTGCCCTCTTCGTGGCCCTTCGGGGTGAGCGTTTCGACGGAGCCGAATTCGTCGGCCTCGCCGAGAGCCTTGGAGCGGCGGGGGCCGTGGTCTCGGCGGGGTCGGACCACTCCGAGGTCGGCTTTCCGGTGTTCACCGTCGCCGATACCACCACCGCGCTCGGCGACCTGGCCCGCCACCACAGGCGGAGGTGCGACGCGCGCGTGGTCGGTGTGACCGGATCATCGGGAAAGACCACGGTCAAGGAGATGCTGGCTCACGCACTGGGGTCCGAAAAGCGGGTCCACGCCACCCGGGGCAACCTGAACAACCAGGTAGGACTTCCCCTGTCGATACTGGCCGCCGCAGAGGACGCCGAGGTGTGGGTGCTCGAGTTGGGCACGAGCGAGCCTGGCGAGATCGAGCTCCTGACCGCCATCGCCGAACCCGACGATGCGGTGATCACCACCGTGGGACCGGCACACCTTGAGGGCCTGGGAGACGTCACGGGGGTCCTGGAAGAGAAGCTGGACCTGCTTCGTGGCGCTTCGGCCTCCGGCTGCGCCGTAGTGGGCGAGCTTCCCGAGGATCTTCCTACGCGGGCCCGAGAGGTACGCCGCGATGTGGTCACGGCCGGCCTGGGGCCCCGCAGCGACTTCCGGCCCTCCGAGTGGCATGTCGGTCCAGAGCAGGCCCGCTTCACGATCGCTGGAGTGGACTACTCGGTGCCCGTGGGCGGCGAACACCATCTCAGAGATGCGCTCATCGCCGCCGCGACCGCCAGCGGCCTCGGGGTGAGCCCGGAGGGCGTGGCCAGGGGACTGGCTCAGTATCGCCCGATCGGCCTTCGCGGGGCGTTGATGCAGGTAGAGAATCTCACCGTGGTGGCCGATTGTTACAACGCGAACCCGGAGTCGTTCGCGGCCGCGATCCGCTATTGCTCGGACGTCTTCCCGGGGCGCCGGCTCGCCGCCGTGGTCGGGACCATGCTCGAGCTCGGAGCGGCCGAGTCCGCGGCGCATGCGGAGGTCGCGGAGGACCTGATTCGCGCCGGCTTCACGTTCGTCGTGGCACTCGGGGCCTTCCAGTCGGCCTTCCAGGCCATGTCCCTTCCAGAGGGCGTCAGGGTGCTGCACTCCGCCACCGTGCAGGCCGCGGCCGACGAACTGGCCGGGGGGCTGGAGGGTGACGAGGTGCTGCTCGTGAAGGCCTCACGCGGGGTGAGGCTCGAGGGAGTGATCGACGCGCTGAGGGGAGGAGACGCCTGATGCTCTATGAGCTCCTTTTCCCGCTGGCCGACCGGCACATCATCTTCAACGTGTTCCAGTACATCTCGTTTCGCGCGGCGGGAGCCATGGTCACGGCCCTCCTCGTGTCGTTCGTCGTCGGGCCCGTGGTGATCCGGCGCCTCGAAAGAGGAAAAGTAGGGCAGATCATCCGCGTCGAGGGTCCGAAGTCACACCGGAAGAAGGCCGGAACGCCGACGATGGGTGGCGTGATCATGCTGATCGCCATCGTCATTTCGACCCTGCTGTGGGCGAAAGTCGCCGATCCCTATATCAACATCGCGTTGGGCATGACCCTGCTGATGGGGGCAATCGGCTTCTGGGATGACTACCTGAAGGTGGTGCGCCACGAGTCTCGTGGTCTGATCGCGCGTCAGAAGTTCTTCTGGCAGATGGTCGCCGGCCTGGCTCTTGGCGTGTTGCTGCTCCTTCAGCCGCTCTCTTCGGACGATGTGACGCACCGGCTGGTTCCGTTCCTGAAGACCGTGAACCTGGCGTTCATCCCGTTCGTGTTCCCTCTGTTCGTGGCACTCGTCGTGGCGGGAAGCGCGAACGCGGTGAACCTCACGGACGGACTGGACGGACTGGCTGCCGGATTGAGTGCCATCGCCGCCCTGGCGTTCGCCGTGTTCGCCTACGTCATGGGTCGCGTCGATACCTCGTTCTACCTCGGCCTCCCATATCTGCCGGGAGCCGGTGAGCTCACCGTGTTCACGGTTGCGGTTGCCGGGTCGGCCATCGGATTCCTGTGGTTCAACGCACCGCCCGCCATGGTCTTCATGGGGGACACCGGATCGCTGGCCCTGGGTGGGGCGATCGGGACGGTGGCCGTGCTGCTCAAGTCAGAGCTCCTGCTGTTCATCGTCGGCGGGATGTTCGTCCTGGAAGTCCTGTCGGTGATGATCCAGACGTCGGTCTTCCGGTACACGCGGGTCCGGACAGGCACCGGCCGGCGGGTGTTCCGCATGGCGCCGCTTCACCACCATTTCGAGCAGCTGGGTTGGCCCGAAACACGGGTCGTGATTCGCTTCTACATTCTCGCGATCATCTTCGCTCTCACGGGTCTGGCGACCATGAAGGTGCGGTGATGGTGAGGCGAGAGAGGGACCGGTTGCCCGCCTTCGCGGCAGGGTCGACGGTGGCGGTCCTCGGCCTGGGCGTGTCGGGAGAGGCGGCGGCTCGGCTGGCGGCCGCGAAGGGCGGAATCGTCTACGCCAGTGACGTTTCCACGGGGCCGGTGCCGACCGCGGCCGCGGCACGGCTGGCGGCCGAGGGGATCGACGCGGAAACCGGCGGACACGACACGCAGCGCGTGCTGTCGGCGGACCTGGTCGTCGTGAGTCCCGGCATCGGGCCGACCTCAGAAATCAGGCGCCGGGTAAGCGAGGCGGGCATCCGCACGATCGCGGAGGTCGAGCTCGGCTGGCGCGACCTCGAGAGCCGGGTGATCGCGATCACCGGTACGAACGGCAAGACCACGACGACCGGTCTTGTCGCGCACGTGCTCGAGGCCGGCGGGCTGAGGGCGATCGCTGCCGGAAATATCGGCCTCGCCCTGTCGGAGATTGCCGTACAGAGCCCGCAGCCGGACTGGGTGGCGCTGGAGCTCTCCAGTTTCCAGCTGGCGGACCAGGAGACGATAGCCCCCGACGTCGGGGTGCTGCTCAACCTGTCGCCCGATCACCTGGACCGGTATCGAGACGTCGAGAGCTACTACGCCGACAAGCGGCGGCTCTTCGATTCCGCGACCGAAGACTCGAAGTGGGTTTTGAACGCCGATGATCCCGCCTGCGACGAGCTCGCGAGCGGAGTCGTCGGCGACCGGCTTCACTTCTCGCTGCACGGGTCGGTGGAACGGGGGGCGTGGGCGGGAGACGACGGAGTCCTGAGGTGCCGACTCGATGCCGAGGTGGAGTGGATGCCTGCCTCTGACCTTCGTCTGCTCGGGCCTCACAACGTGGCCAACGCCCTCGCGGCCGGCCTCGCGTGTGCCGTGGCGGGTGTGGCCCCCGAGGCGATCGTTGCCGGACTCGGTTCCTTCGAGGCTCTACCGCACCGTCTGCAGCCGATTGGCGAGAGAGACGGCGTCCTCTGGGTGAACGACTCCAAGGCCACGAACGTCTCCGCCACCGCCGTGGGCCTCAGATCGTTCGACCGACCCGTCGTTCTCATCCTCGGCGGACGGCACAAGGGCGAGCCATACTCGAGCCTGGCGGACGACCTGCGGAAGAGGGCCCGCGCCGTGGTAGCCTACGGCGAGGCCGCTCCACGCATCGTGTCCGACCTGCGGGGCAGCGTGGATTCCCTGTCTGTGGAGAGCGGGATCGATGCAGTGGTAGGGGCGGCGGCGGAGCTCGCCTGTTCCGGGGATGTCGTGCTCCTTTCACCGGCCTGCAGCAGCTACGACATGTTCCCCAACTACCGGGAGCGCGGACGCGCGTTCGAAGCCGCGTTCCGGGCCCTGCCGGTGGCGGGAGGCGTCTCATGAGCGCTTCCAGCCTCCTGAGCGCGCTGCCGATGAGGCCGGCGAGTTCCCGTCCCTCGGGGACAGGTCGAGCCCTTCTGGCGGTGACGCTGTCGTTGGTCGCTTTCGGCCTGCTGTCGGTGTACAGCGCCAGCTCCTACGTCGCCCAGGTACAGGGACTCGAGGACAGCCACTACCTGTTTCAGCAGGTGAGCCGCGCGGGCGTCGGGCTCGTGATCCTGGCCGTGGCGAGCGTCGTGAACTACCGGCTCTACCAGAGTCTCGCGTGGCCGCTCCTCGGCCTTACGGTTCTCCTGCTGATTCTACTGCTCTTCCCGGGCACCGAGGCGATCGCTCCGCGCATCAACGGCGCGCGGCGCTGGCTCGATCTCGGTGTCACCGTGCAGCCGTCGGAATTGGCCAAGATCTCCGTCGTCCTGTGGACGGCCGCGGTCGCGGTCAAGAAGCAGGACCGCCTGCAGAGCTTCCGGTACGGACTCCTGCCGTTCCTGCTGGTGGTCGGCCTGGTGTGCCTCCTGGTGCTCCTGGAGCCTCATTTCTCGGCCACTGTGATGATCGCGGCCGTCGCGGCCACCGTTCTGTTCACGGCGGGGGCCCGGTTCGGCCACTTCGCGATGCTGGGCGCCGCGGCCCTGCCGGTGCTGTGGATGCAGGTCATGGGAAGTGGCTATCGGATGGCCCGGGTCACCGCGTTCATGAATCCTGACTCCAGCGCGGCGGCCGGGGGCTACCAGCTCAAGCAGTCCCTGATGGCGGTCGGATCTGGCGGATTGTTCGGCGTCGGCTTCGGGCGCAGCAGCCTCAAGATGTCATACCTGCCGGAGCCCCAGAACGATTTCATCTTCTCGATCATCGCCGAGGAGTGGGGCTTCGTCGGAGCGGCGGCCGTGATCCTGCTCTTCCTCGCGTGGGCCCTCCTCGGTCTCCGTATCGCCCGGGCGGCCCCGGACCTCTACGGACGCCTGGTGGCCGTGGGAATCACCGCCCTCGTGGCCTTCGCCGCGTTCGGTCATATCGGCGTGGCCCTCGGGCTGCTGCCCACCACGGGGATCAACCTTCCGTTCATCTCGGCGGGCGGAACGAACCTGATCCTCATGCTCGGAATGACGGGAATCCTCCTGAACGTCTCGAAAGGAGGGAGAGCCTGAATCGTGGCATTCCGCATCCTCCTTTCGGGAGGCGGGACGGGTGGTCACCTGGTTCCGGCCTTGAATCTGGCCGCGGCCCTGAAACGGGCGGCGCCGGATGTCCAGGTGGTCCTGGTCGGAGCGCGTCGTGGAATCGAGGCGAACGTGCTGCCGGACTCCGGCTGGCCCTATCGACTGCTGCCACTCGAGCCCCTGTATCGCACGAAGCCGCTTCGCAACTGGCGCCTGCTGACCAGCGCTCCAGCCGTGCTCGGTGGGTTGAGCCGGGTATTCTCGGAGCTCCGACCGCAGCTGGTCGTCGGCACGGGCGGGTACGCTTCCGGACCGGCGGTGGCGTGGGGCGTGGCTCGAGGGGTGACGACCGCGATCCAGGAGCAGAACGCGATGCCGGGCCTGGTGACACGGGCGCTGGCGCCCCGGGTGGACCAGATACACCTGGGCTACCCGGAGGCCCGGGCCCGGATTCGGCCCGGTCGAGACACCGAGGTGTTCGAGCTGGGCAACCCCGTGGCGGTGGGACCCGTCACGCGGCCATTCGACTGGCCCGAGGGACGGGTCGTCCTGGCATTCGGCGGCAGCCAGGGCGCCCGTGCGGTGAACGACCTGCTGCTCGACGGCCTGGCCCGGGTCGCCGCCTGGCCCGCGGACGTGACGCTGGTGTGGGTCGCCGGACCGGCGAATCTCGATTCGGTCGCGGCGCGGGTGCGCGAAGCATCCGGCCCCGCGAGGATTCGCGTCGTTCCCTTCATCCCCGAACTCGGGGGGCAGTTGGATCGCATTTCACTGGCCCTCTGTCGGTCGGGCGCGATGACCTGCGCGGAGCTTTCAGCCGCTGGTGTACCGGCCATCCTGGTTCCGCTCCCTTCGTCGGCAGGCGATCACCAACGGTTCAACGCGAGCGCCATGGTATCGGCGGGGGCCGCCCTGATGCGGGAGGAGAGCTCCGTGACCGGCTCTGATCTGTGGAGCGACATGCTCGAGCTCCTGGACGACGCCGACCACCTCTCTCAGATGGCCGCGGCAAGCCGTGGCAGGGGCCACCCGGACGCGGCGGACAGGATCGCGGCCGAGCTCATCAGCCTGGCCGCACGGGAGAGGGACAGGGCCGATGACTGAGCGGCGACTTCCCGACCGGAGCCACCTTCCCGCGACCGGATCGTCGGTCTATCTCCTGGGGATCGCGGGTGCCGGAATGACGGGCCTGGCCCGGATACTGGCCGCCGAGGGATACGGGGTAGTGGGCTCGGATCTGCTCGTTTCGCCGGAGGCTCGCCGCCTGGAGGCTCACGGAATCCGCTTCGTGGACTCGGACGACCTGGCCACTCCCGCAGGGGCCGGACTCGTGGTGCACACGTCGGCGGCGCCGAACGATCACCCCGTTCTCCAGGCGGCGCGGAAGGCGGGCGTACCCGTCCTGAAGCGGGCGCAGGCCATGGGTGCGCTCCTGAACGACCGGCGACTGGTGGCGATTGCGGGGACCCACGGCAAGACCACGGTCACCGCGATGACCGCACGGGTGGCCGAGGCGGGTGGGCTCGACCCCGTCGTTCTGGTCGGCGGACGAGTGCAGGAGTGGGACGGCAACGCGCGCATCGGCAGCGGAGTGGCGATCGCCGAGGCCGACGAGTATGACCGCTCGTTTCTCGAGCTGAATCCCAGCCTCGCGGTGATCACGTCCGTGGAGCCCGAGCACCTCGAGTGCTACGAGGGCCCTGAGCACCTCCGCTCCTCGTTCCGCGAGTTTGCCAAACGAGCGGCGGGCAGGGACGGCATACTCGCCTGCGCCGAGGGCCCGGGCGTCGAGTCGGTCGTAGAGGGACTCACATCGGTTGCGACTTACGGGCTCGATCCGGCTGCCGACTTCAGAGTCGAGATCGTGACCCGTCGCGGAACGGTGCAAACCTGCCGCCTCGAGACCGGTGACACTTCGTTCGCCTTCGACCTGGGCACGCCCGGGGATCACAACGCACAGAACGCGGGAGCGGCGCTGGCCGTGGGTCTCCGGCTCGGGCTTGGTCCGGCGACACTCAGCGATGCGCTGGCCGGATTCTCGGGGGTCGATCGGAGACTGCAGCGCCTGGGCGACCGGGGCGGGCGCGTGATCCTCGACGACTACGCCCACCATCCGACGGAAGTTCACGTATCGGTTGCGGCGGTCCGCGAGGCATGGCCGGGCCGTCGGCTGGCGGTCGTGTTCCAGCCGCACCTCTACAGTCGGACGCGGCAGATGGCGGCTGAGTTCGCCGAGGCCCTCGCAGCCGCGGATGAGGCGCTGGTGCTTCCGATCTATCCGGCCCGGGAGGCTCCGATACCCGGGGTGACCGCCCGACTGGTCACCGACGCCTCGCGCGGATTCGCGGACATCGTGATGGCCGACCAGGTCCCCGGATGGGTGGACGGGCTGCCGTCCGATTCCGTGGTGCTGTTCATGGGAGCCGGCGACGTCACGCTCCTGGCTCACCGGGTGGCGGAAGGGAAGGGGGCGAACGGTGTGGGAGTCTGACGTGCCGTTGGCGTCCCTGACCCGATACCGCATCGGGGGACCGGCCGATCGATTCGCCCGATTCGGCAGTCACGCGGAACTCGCGGCCGGGCTGGAGTCGCTCGAGGGCTTTGCGTACCGCGTCCTCGGCTGGGGCGCCAACGTTCTCGTTTCCGATCGAGGCGTGCCGGAGCCGATCATCTCGCTGTCAGGAGAGTTCGACTACCTGGAGATGGCCGCTGACACGGTCGATGCCGGTGGCGCAGCCGGCCTGCCCGCACTCGTCGGCAACGCGCGCCGGGAGGGCAGGGCGGGGTGGGAGTTCCTCGAGGCGGTGCCGGGTACGGTTGGCGGTGGCCTTCGGATGAACGCGGGCTCAGCCGAATCCGGGATATGGGACCGAGTGGTGTGGGCGGAGGCGCTGACGCCGTCAGGAGATCGCGTCCGTGTCCAGCCGGAGGAGGCGGAGCCTGGCTACAGGTCGGTGCGGCTTCCCGAGGCATGGGTGTTCATCGGGGCACGCTTCGCGGCGCCCCCCGGCGACCCGAAGGCCGTGAACGAGGTTCATGCCGAGCGACGTCGCCTGAAGGTCGAGACGCAGGTTTACGAACTTCCTTCCTGCGGATCGATCTGGAAGAACCCCGGCGGATCGCTCGGTTCGGCCTGGGCAGCCGTGGATCGGGTTGGAATGCGCGGAGCGGTGCGCGGCGGAGCTCAGATCACCGAGAGGCACGCCAACTTCATCGCCAACCTCGGGGATGCGACGGCAGCGGACGTGCTCTGGTTGATGGCCGAGACCCGGCGCCGTGTTCACGAGGCCGAAGGCATCTGGTTGGAGCCCGAGATCCGTCTCTGGGGGTTCGAAGATGAGGAGCTGTCGTCCGTGGGAGCCGCCCCGTGAGCCGGCAGACGCGCCGCCGCCTGGCCGTGGTTGGAGCCGCCGCCGCCCTTGGAATCGGGAGTCCGTTGTGGGGTCCGGCCCTGATGAGGACCGTGCCGGCATTCAACGTGGCGGGGATCGATGTGACAGGGGCTCTCTACGTTTCCGTGGACGCGGCGCGGGCCCTGGCCGGGATCGCCCCCGACGCATCGGCGTGGGACGACCACTCCGAGGCTGAGGCCCTTCTCGAAACCCATCCGCTGGTCGAGGAGGCTCGCGTTCGCCGACAGGGCTTCAATCGTCTGTCGATCGAGCTTCGCGAGGTTCGGCCCGTGGCCCTGGTGTCGGCTCCCGCGCTGGAACCGGTCGATGGCAAGGGGATGCTGCTTCCGTTGGACCCGGCGGTTCACGCCCTGAACCTTCCGATCCTGCTGCAGGCCACGGTCGAGGCTGGCCGGGTCTCGGACGAGGCCTCCCGGCGCGTGCTCGCCGTGATGGATCGCCTCGATCGCCTGAGCCCCGAGTTCGTCCGCCGTGTTTCGGAGATCCACCGCTCGACCGGGGATGCGATCGAGCTCGTTCTCCTCGAGGGAAGCCACGCCAAGACGGTCATCCTTCCCCTCGACGACGCGGAGGTGGCTTTCCTGCGGGCGGAGGACGCGATCGGAGAGTGCGCGGAGCGTGGCCGGGTGGTCTCGGTCGATGCCCGCTTCCGAGACCAGGTCGTCGTCGAACTCGAGGAGGCGGCATGATCGGCCGTCCACGTTGCCTGGCCGGCCTCGATATTGGCTCCACCGCGACCACTGCCGTCCTGGTCGAGACCGGACCGGGCCGGGAGTCGGATGCGGGTCAGATCCGGGTGCTGGGCGTCGGCATCGCACACACCGAGGGTGTGCGCAACCGGAACGTCACGCACATCGAGGCCGCCACGGAGTCGGTTCGCGAGGCGCTGCGGGACGCGGAGGACATGGCGGGTGTCGAGGCGGGCGTCGTCTACGCCGGCGTGGCGGGAGATCACATCGACGTTGGATCCTCGTCCGGCGTGGTGGCCGTTTCGGGAGATGAGGTCGAGCAGAGAGACCTGGACAGGGTGCACGACGTGGCCCGCGCCATCGTTATTCCGCCCGATCGCGAACTCCTGCACGCGATTCCCCAGGACTACGTGGTCGATGGGCAGACGGGAATCCAGGATCCCCGCGGGATGGAGGCCACGCGGCTCGAGTCTGAAGTCTGCGTGGTCACGGCCGGTTCGCCCGCTTGCCAGAACATCCGCAAGGCGATCGATCGTGCCGGCTACCGGACCGAAGAACTGGTGTTCTCGCCGCTGGCCACCAGCCTCGCCGTGCTCTCGGATGACCAGCGCCAGGCCGGGGTCGTGCTTCTCGAAATCGGCGGCGTGGCCACGGAGATGATGGTGTATCGCGACTCTCGGCTGCACCTGGTGGCCACCCTTCCGTGGGGTGGGATGACCGTCACGAACGACATCGTGAAAGGGCTCGGGATTCCCCTTGCGGACGCCGAGGACCTGAAGCGGAGCAGTGGAAACGCGAGTACCCGAGGGGTCGAACCCGACGAGAAGCTCGAGATTGCCGGGCCGACGCCCGGGCGTACGCGCGAAGTCTCGCGTGAGTTGCTCGCGCACATCATCGAGCAGCGCCTGGACGAGATGTTTGGCCTCGTGTACGAGGCGCTGGAAGAGAAGCAGCTCCTAAGCGCTCTGCCGGGCGGCGTAGTGCTGACGGGCGGAGGGGCCAGTCTCGAAGGAACCGTCGACCTGGCCCAGACGGTGTTCAACATGCCGGTGGCCCTGGGCCAGCCCGGCGCCGGCCTGGAAGGGGTCGTGGAAGCGACCCGTGACCCGCGCCTGTCCACCGCGGTGGGCCTGGCCATGTACGGACACATGAGAACCCAGGAGACGGGTGGCGGCCTGGCGTCACGGAGTTTCAGTCGATTGACCGACTGGTTGCGCGACTTCTTCTGAGCCGCGGCCCGTGTCGGAGTCGGATTAGAGATCGGAGCAAGGATGGACACTCAAACGAGTCGGGAGGGACAGATGGTATTCGAGTTCGAGCGTGAGACGACGCGCAACGCCCGCATGAAAGTCGTCGGCGTAGGTGGAGCGGGAGGCAACGCGGTGAATCGCATGATCGACGAGAACCTCGACGGGGTCGAGTTCGTGGCGATCAACACGGACGCCCAGGCGCTCAGCAATTGCTCGGCGCACCTCAATCTGCAGGTCGGGCGAAAGCTCACGCGGGGTCTCGGGGCCGGCGCACGCCCCGAGGTCGGTCGGCAGGCCATCGCGGAGAACGAGGAAGAGGTCCGTCGGGCGCTCGAGGGCGCGGACCTGGTGTTCGTCACCGCCGGCATGGGAGGCGGAACCGGGACAGGCGCAGCGCCGCGGGTCGGCCAGATCGCCAGCGAAATGGGCGCGCTCGTGATCGCCATCGTCACGCGGCCGTTCAATTTCGAGGGCAAGAAGCGGATGCGGCATGCCGAGATGGGGCTGCGCGACCTGAGGCGGTCGGTCGACACGATGATCGTCGTGCCCAACGAGAAGCTTCTCTCCGTGGTGGGGAAGGGCACGACGTTCCGGGCCGCCCTCAAGAAGGCAGACGAGGTTCTCCTTCACGCCACGCAGGGGATCTCTGACCTGATCAGCGTCACCGGTGAAGTCAACGTGGACTTCGCGGACGTCCGCACGGTGATGTCCAACCGGGGCGCGGCGCTGATGGGGACGGGGGAGGCGACGGGCGAGGATCGAGCCGTCGATGCTGCTCAGCAGGCCATTTGCTCCCCCCTGCTCGACAGCGTATCGATTAACGGCGCGACGGGCGTTCTCGTGAACATCTCGGGCGGAATGGACCTGGCCATCGACGAGGTGACCACGGTCAACTCCATCGTTCAGGAAGCGGCCGGTGACGAGGCGGAGATGATCTTCGGGGCGGTGCATGACCCGAACCTCGACGGCAAGCTGCGGGTAACCGTAATTGCGACGGGCTTCGGCGAGCACGTGGAAGACGAGCCGGCGCCGTCGCTCAAGGTCGTTCCGGTGGAGATCGAGCCGATCGTCAGGCCGAGATTGGTGTCGGTCATCGGCGGTGGATCGCCCCCCGTGTCGAGGACGCTGCCCGAGATCGGGAGCGCCTTCACGGGACGTTCGCAGGTGGAGGACCTGGAGATCCCGACGTTCATCCGTCGACAGATGGACTGACCCCGGGCCGGGTCTATCAAGGAAAGGAAGCGATCAGTTGCGTATCACCGACACGAGACCAGGACCGAATGGTCGGAAGCGAGGACCCCGTGCGCCGCGGGCCGCGCTGCCGATGCAGGTCGTCGTACCGGTCGTGGCCGTATCGGCTCTTCTTCTCGGAGGGCTCGGACTGTGGTCAATGCTCCGATCTCGAACCGCGCCCGCAGAAGAGAATGTTCGCACGGTGTTCGTGCCCGCTCCACCGCCTCCCGCGAGTGTGTACGACACCCTGCGCACTGGAGAGACCCTGGCCGAGGTCCTGGATGTGCACGGATTCTCTCCCCAGGAGATTCACGAACTGATCGAAGTCGTCCGGGAATACAAGAGTCCCCGCTCATTTCGTCCGGGGGTCGTCGTCCGACTCACGGGTCCGCCGGGCGGGCAGGCGGAACAGGTCCTCCTGCAGCTGAACGAGGACTCGCTGCTGGCGCTCGAAGCGCAAACCGAAGGCTGGGCCAGCGACGTGGTCACCGTGCCGATCCAGGTGGACACGCTGCTGCTCGGTGGATTGATCGAATCGAGTCTGTGGTACGCCGAGCTTACAGGCGAGGTCGATCGCCTCGGCGAAGGCGAATTCCAGGAGTACGTATACGACCTGGCCGATGTGTTCGCCTGGAAGGTTGACTTCACGCGAGACATACGCCGGGGAGACGCCTTCCGGGTGGCCATCGAGCGCGAGCTGCGGCCCGACGGTACCGTCCGCACCCGTCGGTTCCTGGCGATCGAACTCCGCAATCGTGGACGCGTGCTGTCGGCGATCCCCTACACCCGCCCTGGCGGTCGGCGAGACTACTTCGATGTGGAAGGCGAAGCGCTGCGGGGCGTGTTCCTGCGCTACCCGGTGCCCTACCGCATCACGAGCGGTTTCTCGAACCGGCGTTACCACCCGGTGCTCAAGCAGTACCGGGCGCATCGCGGCACGGACTACGGCGCGCCGCACGGCACTTCCGTGAAGGCTACGGCGGCCGGGACCGTGACCCGGGCGGGCACTTGGGGCAACTACGGGCGGATGGTCGCGATACGGCACACGCATGGTATCGAGACCCGCTATGCGCACCTCAGTTCGATCGCCGCCGGCATCCGGGCTGGTGCCCGGGTGGACCAGGGCCGGGTCATCGGCCGTGTCGGTTCGACCGGTCTGGCAACCGGACCGCACCTTCACTACGAGTTCCTTCAGAACGGCGCCCACCGGAACGTCTCGTCCATGAATCTGCCATCGGCTCCAGCTCTCGAGGACCAGTACATGTCGGAGTTCCTGGTGAGCCGTGACGCCGCACTCGACGTTCTGTCGGGGGTGGCTCTTCCGGCGGCGGCGTCCGATTTCGTCGGACCGGCGGTCGCCGACTGACCTGGATTCGCTCCTGATGCCCTGGCTGGCTTTCGGAGCGGCCGCCGCAGTGGCGGCCGCCGTTTCGGTCTGGTGGTACGGTCGGCGCGAAGAGAAGGTGCCGGGACGCGGTCTCGCTGCGGCTCTCCGGGGCGCGGCGGTGTTCTTCTTCCTGTCCGCGCCGTGGCTGCCTCCGCTCCGTGCCGGGAGCGATCCGACTCCCCGAGTGGCCATTCTCGTCGATTACTCTCTGAGCATGCGCTACCCGGTCGACTCCGTCGCCGGGATCACCCGAATGCAAGCAGCGCTCGATCTCGCCGGGGAACTCGGGCGGCAGGGACGGTCTGCATCGATGTGGTCTTTCGCGGGTTCGGCGGTGCCGATCGCGCTGGACGATCTGGAGGAACTCGAAGCGACGGGCCGGGACACGAGAGTGGTGGGCGCCATCGAGCAGGCCAGAGCCTCGGGGGCGGATTCCATCACGATCGTGACCGACGGCGAGCTGGCGGACCGCGAGGCCGGACGTCGACTGGCGCAACGTTTGGGGGTGACTCTCCGGGAGGTCAGGGTCGCGGATCAAGTGCGGCGAATCGGGATCCGATCCGTGGCCGCGCCCCGCATCCTGGCTTCGGGCGACACGCTCGAAGTCCGGGCCGAGATCGTTGCGACCGGTGGCCACGGCGACTCTGTGCGGGTGACCCTCGACTTCGGCCCGGGCCAGACTGACCAGGCGACCGTTGAAGTTCCCGCGGCCGGCCGGTCGGTCGAAGCCGTGTTTCGCGTTCACGCCGAGATCGCTTCGGACTCCACGGAGTGGCGACCGCTCGACGTGACCGTCGAGGGTTCGGTGCCTCCGTGGGACGCCGGGGCAAGGGCGCGCTCGTGGGTCGGGATCTCTCCCGAGCCCACGGGTGCGGTGATGATCTCTGCCGATCCTGACTGGGAAACGCGATACCTGCTGCCCGTGCTCGACCGTTCGGTTCCGGGCGGGGCCCGGCTTTACCTGCGGGTCGCCGATGGAACGTGGGTCCGATCGGGACTTCATCCCGCAGGCGGAGTCCCGGAAGCGTCGGTGCGCCGAGCCGCTGAGTCCGCCACCCTTCTCGTGGTCCAGGGCGATCCGCGCGACCTGCCCGGGTGGCTCGAGTCGGCCGCCCGGCGGCGTCCCGCCGTGATGCACCTCGTGAGAGGAACGGGCCCCGTTCCCGGCACCGGGGTCTCGGTCCAGGAGGTCCTCCCGGGAGAGTGGTATCTGCAGACACCGCCCCCACCGGGTCCGGTGTCCGCACACATGATGGGCGTGGATCCGCAGGATCTCCCTCCCCTGTCACGCCTGTACGCATCAACGGGCCAGGCCGGTGGATCGGTGCTGTTCGGTCAGCGTGATCGCCGCGGACCTGCCCGCCCGGTCGCCCTGTTGGGTTCCGCGGACGAGCGCCGCTGGGCCGTGGTCCAGGGCGAGGGCGCCTGGCGCTGGGCCGCGCGGGGCGACGAGGGACTGGCGCTGTATCGCGGGCTCTTCTCCGGCATGATCCGGTGGCTTGTGGAGCGAACGGCCCCGCAGCCGATTCAATTGTCGGATCCGTATGTTCGGTCGGGCGACTCGGTGCGGTGGCGCGTGGCGCCCGAGGTTCGCGATCTTGCCGTGCAACTCGAGGATGCCTCCGGCACGGTCGTTTGGTCGAGCGGTGCGTCGGACTCGGTGACCACGATTGCGGGTCCGCCGCTCGGGCGGGGGGACGCCCGCTTCGTCGCAACGGGTACGGCAGGGGAGAGTCAGTTCCGGATCGCGCGACCGTTCCACGTGAACGCCCGCCTCGAGGAGATGCCGAATCCCGTCGGGTCGCCGCTCGACGTCAATCCCGACGAAGCGGCGGACGGCAGGGCTGCCCCGGGCTCGAATCCGCCCGTGTGGCCCTTCGCGGCCGCGATCGTGCTGCTGTGCGTGGAGTGGCTCTGGAGACGCAAGATAGGACTGAGATGATGACAGGGGGGGGAGTGAGCGGAGAGGGAATGAGCCTGCGCGGCACGCCACGAAGCAGATCGCTGTGGCAGAAGATCGTCGATCTTTCGCTGACTGACGTGTCCGTGCTGGTGAAGGGAATCGACGACGATTCGATCGAAGAGTTGGAGCGCGTCCTCCTCGAGGCCGACTTCGGAGTCGACGCCTCGTTGGACCTGGTGCAGGAACTGGAGTCGGCGGCGCGCAGGGGAAAGGTGAAGACGGAGAAGGAACTCCGGAATCTCCTGTCGGACCGCATCCGGGAAATTCTCACTTCTCCGGCCGCCGCGGGCGACGATCCGACCGGGGACCTGGCGGAGTTCCGAGTCCCGAACGGATCCAGACCTTTCGTGATTCTCGTCCTCGGCGTCAACGGAACCGGTAAGACGACCACGGCCGCGAAGCTGGCTCGGCGCGCCCTGGACGCAGGCCTGCACGTGACGCTCGCCGCTACCGACACCTTCCGGAGCGGGGCCCAGGAGCAGCTTCGCATCTGGGCGGATCGTCTCGGGGCCGACTTCGTCGGCGGGCAGGCAGGCGGTGATCCGGCGGCCGTGGCGTTCGACGCCGCCCAGGCGGCGGAGGCTCGAGGGTCGGACGTCCTGATCATCGATACGGCCGGCCGACTGCATACGCAGGCGAACCTCATGGAAGAACTCCGGAAGATCGATCGGGTCGTGGGCCGCCAGTTGGAGGGGGCGCCGCACGAGCGGCTGCTGGTGGTCGATTCCACGGCGGGCCAGAATGTCCTGAACCAGGTCCAGGAGTTCGGACAGGGTCTGCCGCTGAGCGGCATCGTGCTGACGAAGTTCGACGGCACGGCCAGGGGTGGCACCGCCGTCGCCGTCAGCCGGCAGTTCGGGGTTCCCGTCCGGTGGCTCGGTACCGGTGAGAGCGAAGCGGACCTGGAGCCGTTCGACGCGAATACGTACCTGGAAAAACTGCTCGGGTGACATGACTCGGCGTTCCAGCGACCTGCAGAGGTCAGTCCAGTACCTGAAGGGCGTGGGGCCCCGCCGGGCGGAGAAGCTGGCCCGGATCGGTGTTCGCACCGCGCGTGACATGCTGTATCACATCCCGCACCGCTACGAGGACGCCACGACAGTGGCCCGCATCTCGGCCCTCAGACCGGGAGACGACGCCACGATCATCGGAAGAGTGGTCTCGAAGGGCGTGATTCCGACCCGGAGTCGCCTTCGCATCTTCCACGCCGTCCTCAAGGACGACTCGGGACTCATCGAGTGCGCGTGGCCCGGGCAACCGTGGTTGGACAACTCGATACGGAAGGGCGACCTGCTGCTCGCTTCCGGGACCGTGGGCTTCTACCACGGCCGTCAGATGCGTCCGCGGGAGCACACCCTTCTGGCTTCGGCCGGTGACGATGAGACGGAGGGCGGCAGGGTGTTTCCGGTCTACCGGGCCACGGAGGGACTCAACCACAGGCAGATCCGGGGAATCGTGGAGGACAACCTGGATACGCTGCTGCTGGAAGCGCAGGATGCGGAGCTGTTTGCGCCCGATTGGCTGAAAGCGGCGGGTCTGATGCGACTCCCCGAGGCGCTGGAGAGACTCCACCGGCCCGAGACCCTGTCGCAGGTCGGGCCCGCGATGAGACGTCTCGCCTACGAAGAGCTGTTCTTCCTGCAGCTCCTGCACGCCCGCGCCCGTCACCAGTACAGGAGTCGCGAGGCCGGATTGTCCCTGGACGCGCCCGCCACCTTGACCGAGGACTTCCTCGCCGCGCTTCCGTATCGGCTCACCGCAGCCCAGGAAAGGACCTGGCAAGAGATCAGGGCCGACATGGAGCGTCCGGTGCGCATGTATCGCCTGCTCCAGGGTGACGTGGGGTGTGGAAAGACCGTGGTGGCCGCCGCCGCGATGGTGCGCGCCGTGGACTGCGGGAGGCAAGCCGTGATCATGGCCCCCACGGAATTGCTCGCCGAGCAGCACCAGCGAACCCTGACGGGCCTCCTCGAGCCGATCGGACTCGCTCCAGCGCTCCTCACGGGCTCGGTCAAGGGCAAGAAGCGCGAGGCCTTGCTGGAGGACGCCCGCTCGGGTCACGCGTCCATCCTCGTCGGTACCCACGCTCTCATCCAGGAGGGGGTGGGATTCGCTTCTCCCGGCCTGGTGGTGATCGACGAGCAGCACCGCTTCGGGGTGGAACAGCGACGGGCCCTCCGCGATGCGGGGGGAGCCGCGGACACGCTCGTGATGTCGGCGACCCCGATTCCCCGGTCGCTCGCCCTCGCCGTATATGGCGATCTCGACCTGAGCGTGATCGACGAAATGCCACCGGGCCGGAGGTCGGTGGTCACCGGCGTACGCGGCCCGGGCGATCGCGCGGCGGCGTTCGAGTTCCTTCGCGGGCAGCTGGCCGAGGGTCGGCAGGGGTATGTCGTGTATCCCCTGATCGACGAGTCCGATGCCGTGGAGGCCGCGGCGGCTACGCGCGCCGTGGAGGAACTCTCCGCCCTGTTTCCCGAGTTCCGTCTCGACCTTCTGCACGGTCGAATGAGCGGCACGGACAAGGACGAGATCATGCGGCGGTTTCTCTCCGGGGAGACCCAGGTCCTTGTGGCCACCACGGTCATCGAGGTGGGAATCGACGTGCCGAACGCCACGGTCATGCTCATTGAGCACGCCGAGAGGTTCGGGCTCGCCCAGTTGCACCAGCTACGGGGCAGGGTAGGTCGAGGCGGCGAGCAGAGCTACTGCGTGGCCTTCTATTCGGGAGACGGTCCGCCAGAGCGCCTCAGGGCCTTCGCTGGCACGACTGACGGATTCGAAATCGCGCGGGAGGATCTGCGACTCCGGGGCCAGGGAAACCTGTTCGGGGCAGAGCAGCACGGCCTCCCCTCCCTTCGCTTCGCCGACCTCGATCGCGACTATGCCCTTCTCGAGCACGCCAGAGAGAAGGCCCGGACGATGGTGGAGGCCGACCCTGACCTGGCTTCGGCGCGCCACCGCCCCTTCGCCCGGGTGCTCCAGGAGAGGTATGCGGACCACGCCGCTCTGTACGCGGTCGGTTGACGTTGACGCGCTTCTGACGCCGGTCTAGTGTACCCGCCTCGAGCGGACCCCAACCACGGAATGCCCTGAAATGGAAACTGTGTTCACCAGCGTTCGCGATCTGGCCTCGAAGGCGGGGCAGGAAGCCACGCTTCTCGGCTGGGTGGCGAAATTCAGATCCAGCGGGAAGATCGCCTTTCTGGGGCTACGCGACGGAACGGGCACCGTGCAGGTCGTGATTGCGCGCAACGAAGTGGACGACGAGTCGTGGGAGGCCGTGGCGGACCTGTCCATGGAAAGCAGCGTCCGGGTCAGCGGAACCGTGCGGCAGGACGACCGGGCGCCGGGTGGCTACGAGATCACCGCCAGCCAGGTCGAGGTGATCGGCCCGGCGGACGAGTACCCGATCCAGCCGAAGGAACACGGCGTCGACTTCCTCCTGAACAACCGCCACCTGTGGCTTCGGCATGGACGCCAGGTGGCGATCATGCGGGTGCGGGATGAGATCGTGAAGGCCATTCGCGACTTCTTCTACGAGCGCGACTTCGTCCTCGTGGACTCTCCGATTCTGACCGGGGCGATCGGGGAATCCGCCGGGACCCTGTTCAGCACCGAGTATTTCGACCTCGGGACGGCATACCTGGCGCAGACCGGGCAGTTGTACGTCGAGGCGGCGGCCGCCGCCCTGGGCAAGGTCTACTGCTTCGGACCCACGTTTCGAGCTGAAAAATCAAAGACGCGCCGACATCTGACGGAGTTCTGGATGGTGGAGCCCGAGGTGGCGTGGCTGGACTCCGAGGGCAACATGCGGCTGCAGGAGGAGTTCGTCTCCTACATCGTGGGACGGGTCCTGGAGCGGCGCGCACCTGAGCTGGAGCAACTCGACCGTGACGTCAGCCGCCTCGAGGCCATTTCGCCTCCGTTCGATCGATTGAGCTACACCGATGCGATCGCGTTCCTGCAGGGGACCGGAGTGGAGATCGAGTGGGGAGAGGACCTTGGCGCGGAGCACGAGACGGTGCTCACGGAGGGTCGGGAGAAGCCCCTGTTCGTATTCGACTATCCGCGGGAGGCCAAGGCGTTCTACATGAAGGAGAACCCCGAAGACCCGCGGACGGTGAAGTGTAACGACCTCCTGGCTCCCGAGGGCTACGGCGAAATCATCGGCGGCAGCCAGAGAGAGGACGACCACGACCGGCTCCTGGCCCGAATCCGTGAGGAAGGCCTGCCGGAAGAAGCGTACGACTGGTACCTGGATCTCAGGCGGCACGGCACGTTCCCGCACAGCGGTTTCGGCCTGGGACTGGAGCGGACCGTCGGGTGGATCTGCGGGGTTCCCCACCTGCGGGAGACGATCGCGTTTCCCCGCATGATGACGCGCCTCACGCCGTAGCGGGAAGCGCGGGAAGAGGGCCGCTTGAAACGAACCCGCGCCCGTCCCCGTACGGGGAGGCGAGAGGAGGCAATATGGAACTCATCGCTGCACTGATGCTCGCGACCGCCGGGGCCGGCATGGGCCTCAGCTACGTGAAGGTCCGGGAATTCGTGCGAACTCGATTGCGCTTCGTGGACAGGGCGCAGAAGCCTGCGGCGCCCTGGATCGCCGGTGTGATTGCGCTGGTGGTTGCGTCCCCGATTGCGGCGTTTTGGCCCTTCTTGCCGATCGCCCCGCTGGTGGCGTTGGGCTACGGTGTCGTCGTCGGGGCAGGCGTGCGCAGCGGCCAGAAGCAGGTCAAACAGCTCACAGGCGGCTGATCCCGGCCGCCTTAACCCGCTCCCACAGTACGTCCAGTTCTTCGAGACTCGCCTGACGGGGGTCGAGCCTGTCCTCTGCGGCGAGTACCAGTAGGGCCCGAAATCGGCTGGCGAACTTGGCCGCCGACCGCTCGAGAGCCGTGGTCGGGTGGACTCCGGCCAGTCTGGCGACGTTGACGGCTGCGAACAGCAGATCGCCCAACTCGTCCTCGACCCGCGGGTCCGGCGAGTGATCGTCCGTTGCAGCAGCCTCCGATATTCGGAGCGATGCGCGTACTTCCGCGAGCTCTTCTTCCAGCTTCTCGACCGCCCCCCACACGTCGGCCCAGTCGAAGTTGAGCCCCGCGGCCCTGTCCTGCATGCGCAGGGACCGGCTGAGAGGCTCGAGCCCCGCCGGGAGACCGTCGAACGGATCGGAAAGGCGATCGTCGGATTCCGAGTCCACCCGATCCCGGTCGCGCTGGTCCGCCTTCATCCTCTCCCAGTCAGGTGCCTCCTCCGCATCGCCGTACACGTGCGGGTGCCGATCGCGCATCTTGCCTTCCATCCCGGTGACCACGCCTGATGCGTCAAACGCGCCGCGTTCCTCCGCCAACACGATCTGGAACGCGACGTTGAGAAGAAGGTCGCCCAATTCCCGGCGCAACTCGTCATCCTGGCCCGACAGGACGGCGTCCGCGACCTCGTGAGCCTCCTCCAGCAGGTAGGGTCTCAGGCTGTCGGGAGTCTGGCGTGCGTCCCACTCGCAGTGGTCTCGCAGGTACCGGACGAGGGCGAGACTCCGCCCCAGAGTGTCATCCCCGGGAAGGGATCGCTCCATGTGCTCCACGCCGGCCCCTTTGGGGCTCGGAATCTGTTGCTCAGGGGACATAGGCCGGATATACTATGCCGGCCTTGAAAAACGTGCCAATTGAAGCGATGGAGCGCGCCTGGATAGAAGTGGATCTGGGCGCGCTGCGCAGGAATAACCGGGTCATCTCGGATCGTGTGGGCGACGGCTGTCGCCTCCTCCCCATGGTCAAGGCCGATGCCTACGGCGTGGGGATGGAGCGTGTCGTTCGAACCCTCGGACCGATGGGTCCCTGGGGTTTCGGTGTGGCCACGACCCGGGAGGGTCGCGACCTGCGACGGATGGGCTGGGACGGACCGGTGATCGTGTGCGCACCGACGCTTCCGGCTGATGTCCCCAGTCTGGTGGAAGAGCGCCTCGAGCCGGTGGTACCCGGTGTCGAGGCGCTCCTCGCTTGCGCAGGGCGTCGGGACGGTGAGCCGTTATCCGTGCACCTCGAGGTGGACACGGGCATGGGCCGACTCGGGTTGGGTTGGGATCAGGCGGGCGAGTGGGCCCCGGAAGTAGCCTCCGTCGTGCGGGGTGGTGGTGTGCGACTGGTGGGCACGATGTCGCACTTCCATTCCGCCGACCGGCCGGGTGACTCGACCCGGACCCAATGGTCCCGGCTCCTTGAGGCCCTGGAGGCGATGCGCGCGGCCGGTGTGGATCCGGGTCTCGTGCATGCGGCGAACAGCGCTGGAGCATTATTGCATTCAGGCATGCAGGCCGATCTGGTGCGGCCGGGCATCTACTTGTACGGTGGGGGGGACTGGCAGCCGGAGGCGGCGCCGGTGGTAACGGTTCGAGCTCGAGTGCTCGCTGTCCGGGATGTGCGGGCAGGATCGACGGTGTCGTACGGGGCGACCTGGACCGCTTCTCGGGAGGCGAGGCTGGCGACCCTGGGCATCGGCTATGGTGACGGGCTCCGGCGGGAGCTGTCGAACCGCGGCCGGGCGCTGATCCACGGGGAGGCGGCACCGTTTAGAGGTGTCGTGTGTATGGATACCGTCGTGGTGGACGTGACGGGGCGGGATGATGTCCAGCCGGGGGACGTCGCCACGCTTCTCGGCAAGGACGAAGGCGCGAATATCAGGCTCGCGGACATGGCCCGGCTGTGCGATACGATCGACTACGAGATCCTGACGGGTCTTGGCGGTCGGTTGCCCCGGGTGGAGGTCGACTACAGCGATGTGGACGCCGATGAGGACCTGGTCCTCGAGGCTCTCGAAACGATAAGAGATGGCATCTGAGACGGGGTTGGCTGAAATGAGGGTGGCGGCTCGCCGGGCCATGGAGAGGGCATACGCGCCGTACTCCGAATTCCGGGTGGGTGCGGCTGTCGAGACCGCGGAAGGCGAGGTCTACGCCGGGTGCAACGTGGAGAACGCCTCGTTCTCCGTTACGATGTGCGCCGAACGTGTCGCGATCGGGACGGCTGTCGCGGCGGGCGGGCGGTCCCTGCGGCGGGTCTACGTATGCTCCACGTCGGTCGAGCCCGTTCCACCTTGCGGGGTGTGTCGACAGGCCCTGGCCGAGTTTGGTCCCAACCTCGAGGTCATCAGCGAAGGGTCGGGCGGACAGATCCGAAGCTGGAGCCTGCTTGAACTGCTTCCGGCTCAGTTCCGACTCGAGGAGCACGTTCAGGCAGACGAGGACGGGCGAAACGCCGGTGCGGAGGGGCGCACTTGATCCGCAAATGCGGCCTGTTTTCTCTCCTGGCCTCTGTGGTGGCCGTGCTCGGCGCGTGCACCGAGGACCCGTTTCTGGCCGTAGACTCTGAATCGGCGCCGGGGGTGGCGACTCCGACGCTCGAGATCGCCCTCGACGCGGGAGAGCTCCCTTCCTGGCGGGACACCACCTACTGGGGCTTCGTCGTGCCCAACTCGGCGTCGTTCAGCCTTCTTTCGGACCAGGAGGAGTTCCGAGCGAGGTCCCTGGGTCGCTTCAGCACGATTCCCGACTCCGTGTTCGTCGACACGGTTCGCCTGGCGATCGATCGATTCACGGCTGCCAGGATCCGGTTGTCGGTCGATTCGGTCCTGTCGGAGCTCCCGACCGACTCCGTCGAGCTTGCCGCCTGGACCCTGTCACGGAGCTTCGACGCGGATGAGGCCACCTGGGAGCTCGCCAGGGAAGGCGAGCCGTGGACCACTCCTGGCGGAGACCTGGAGACGTTCCTGGGCGCGGAAACGTTCAGTTTCGAAGTCGACTCGCTCGGCTCGATCATCGACACTGCCGTCGTGCGCTTCGAGGGCAATGTCGATTCGCTGTTGACGGCCTGGAGGGAGTCGGACGGCGAACCGGGGTTCGCCGTCGTTCTGAGCGGACCGGGCGGCGTCCTCAGGACGAGCGTCATGTCGCTGGTGGCCGAAGCGGTGCCGGAGGGACTCGATACGACGGTGACCATCGTGCGTGGGGCTCTGCCCGGCACGTTCATCTTCGATCCGCCGACTCCGCGGCCCACGACCCGGCTTCGGCTCGCGGGCCTGCCCTCCGCCCGCTACTACGTGGATTTCGTGCTTCCGGACAGCCTTGGCTTCATCCCGCTTCGCGGCTCCACGATCAATCGGGCCACGATCGAATTTCGGCCGACCGCAGCCCCCGCCGAGCCGTTCGACCTGAAGGCGGACATCTTCGCGCAGGCCGTCAGGCTCCTGGCGGACCCGTTCGTGTTCGGCGAGAAGACGCCGATCGGATCCCCACTCGGAAGCCAGGAGCTTCTGCGGCCGGACTCGCTGGCTGCGGGGAACACCATGGAGTATGACATCACGTCCCTGGTCCGCCTGTGGTCGCTGGCGAACGTGGACTCTGTTCCGCCCCTGCGAGTGGGCATCGTCCCGATTCCGGAGAACCGTCAGTTCGGTTTCTGGGAGTTCTTCTCCGAGGAGGACGGGCCCGGACTCAGGCCGGTGGTGCACCTGCTGTTCACTCCCAACCCGACCTTTCTCCTTCCGTGACGATGCGGCGCGCGGGGCCGGGGCGATCGGCATGGCGGAGCAGACTCCTGGCGGCCGTGGTCGCGGTCCTGGCCGCGCCCGTGGCGCTAACGGCCCAGACACCGGTGACGGACCTCGGGTTGGGCTATCCGGTGCCGCCGATCGACGCGCGGGCCGCAGCTCTTGGCGGAACGGGCCTGGGGCTCTACGGAGGGTCTTTCTCGTCTCGTAATCCAGCCGACCTGACCATGTTCTCGAATCCGGCGATCGGCGCGACGCTGGCTCCCGAGAGTGTGAAGCTCAAGACGATCGAAGGAGAGCAATCCAGCGGGCGCAGCCGGTTCGTCGTCATGCAGGGGGTGCTTCCGTTCCAGAAGTGGCGGTTCGGGTTCAACGTCAACTCCGAGCTCGACCAGGATTGGGACGTCATCCTCACGGACACGCTCCGCACGGGGTTCGGAGACTACCCGTACACCGAGTCTCGACAGCACGACGGCGGCGTGAGTTCCGTGGGGCTCAGCGTGGCCTACAAGCTTGGCCCCCTGGGCCTGGGAGTTGAGGGCAGCGCGCTTACCGGCAACCTCCGCCAGGTGTTCCGTCGCAGCTTCGATCCCGCTGTCGGGGATCCGTCGAACCAGATCGGCTTCGCCGCCGGCGATGCCCGGTGGTCGTGGAGTGGATGGCGTTTTCGAGCCGGGCTCACCGGAGAGATCGGCCGCAGAGGCATTCTCTCCGCCGCCATCACGACGTATACGCAGCTCGAGGCCGAGAAGGACACGTTTGGCATCGCCATAGGGACACAGAAATTCGATATGCCGCTCGAGGTGTCGGTCGGAGGCAGCGTCGTGCTGACTCAGAAGTTCATGCTCGCGGCCGCCGGGGGATGGAAGACCTGGTCGAACACGGACTTCCAGATACTCGATTCGGAATCGGCGGACGTGATGTGGGCCGGCGGCGGTCTCGAGTACGTGGGTCTCAACCTGTTGGGCCTTCCGGTGCCACTCCGGGTCGGATACCGCTATACGGACCTGCCTTTCTACGGCGGACAGTACGAGCAGCTGAGCGAACAGGCGTACACGTTTGGTTTCGGAGCGCGGATCGCCGGCGGGCGGGCCGCCCTGGACTTCGGTGTCGAGATCGGAAGTCGTGGAAACGTAGAGACGACGGGCACGGAGGAGAGCTTCCAGCGCATCTCCCTGTCCCTGGGTATAAACGCGAGGTAGGAATTCGGCTGGTTGGGTAACGCTGCCCTCAGGCCGCTCGAGTCGCTCGCACCGCTTCCAGGACCTCTGTTTCCAGCAATTCAGGATGGGTGACCGGCCAACCGTGGCCGCGAGGTACCCGCCGCACGACCACGGACTCCTTCCCCGAGCCAGCGACGAAGGTCTCGGTTTCCGAGGGCAAGTACAGCCGGTCGAACTCGGCCAGGACGATGTGAGCCCGGGGCGCCGTGGGCCGAAACGTATGCGCGATACAGTGCAGGGTCTCCGCCACGGTGGGGAACAGGCTGGTCGGATGCAGAACGGCGGTGCCCACGTAGTCCCGCAGGATGTTCCACGCCCACCCGGCCCCGCGTCGTCCCTCGAAACCCAGGTACTCCCGGAGCTGCAATCGCACCGCCCGCCCGAACTTGTTGCCCCACCCGACCGTGAGAGGGATCAGGGGAGAAAGAGCGATCGCCGGCACCGATCCCAGGAGCGCAAGGAAGCCGCCGTACGAATGCCCGGCGCGAAAGGCCTGCGGCGCATGTCGCGCGGCCAGAGCCTCCGATAACTCCCTGTAGCGGTCCACCCGGACCGGAAGGTCCGCATGCGTGCGAAACGAGAGATCGGGGACGAACACCGTGAAGTGCCGGCCAAGCCGTGTCATGCCCTCGCGGTAGTAACCCGGATGGACCCCGAGGCCCGGGAGGAAGATGACGGGCTCTCCATCGCCGTGGATTTCCACCGGCACCTGGAGACCGTCGAACTTGAAAGATTCGTGCCGCACTGCCATCCGGCATCCTACGCCGGGTACACGGTGGAGGCAATCGCGATGTAACCCTTCCCGGACGCCCGGCGATGCCTGGTGTAGCCCCTTTCGGCGGCGTCCGGTAGGTTCAGCCGTTGAATTTCAGTTGATCGAGCACTCGATAGTCGAGGTGAAGAGAGTCAGTGGCTGACACGACAGGTCTGGTCTCGCTGAAGCGGAGGCGTACCGCGAAGGAAGTCGGGGGCGCTCCCGTGCCCGTGACGCGGCGTGCGTTCATAGAGACCTACGGGTGTCAGATGAACATCGGAGACTCCGAGCTCATGGCCGGAGCGCTTGCCGGCCGCGGTTACGTCACGGTGGACGATCCGGCCCGCGCGGACGTGATCGTGATCAACACCTGTGCGATCCGGGAGCATGCCGAGACGCGCGTGTTGGGGAGGATCGGGCAGTTGCAGGTTCACAGGAGGAATCATCCCGATCTCGTTCTCGCCGTCACCGGCTGTATGGCTCAGCGCATGGGCAAAGACCTCCTGGATCGAACCGCCGGGGTGGATATCGTTGCCGGACCGGATTCCTACCGGAAGCTCGGCGACCTCGTTGACGAGATGCGTTTCGGGGACGTGTCGCGAGGACAGATGCTCCTGGCCCTCGACGAGATGGAGGCCTACGAGGGAGTGGACGCCATCCGCAGGGAGGGCGTGACCGCGTGGGTGACCGTGCAGCGCGGATGCGATCACCGGTGTACGTTCTGTATCGTGCCGTACGTTCGCGGTTCCGAGAAGAATCGGGAGCCTTCGGCCGTGCTCCAGGAGGTGCGGGACGCCGTGGCCGCGGGCTACACGGAAGTGAGCCTCCTGGGCCAGACGGTGAACTCCTACCGCATCGGCGACTGGGACTTCGCGCGGCTCCTGCAGGCGGTCGCACGAGTGGATGGGGTGCGACGGGTGCGTTTCACTTCGCCGCATCCAAACGACGTCAGCGATCGCATGGTTCGTGTGATGGCCGAAGAGCCAGCGGTGTGCCCTCAGCTTCATCTGCCGGTCCAGTCGGGGTCCGACCGCATCCTCAAGCGCATGGTCAGGCGTTACACGGTCCGGCAGTTCCTGGACACGGTGGAGCGGGTGCGGGAGAGCATACCGGGAATCGCGCTGAGCACGGACGTCATCGTCGGGTTCCCGGGCGAGACCGAGACGGATTTCGAGTCCACTCTGTCGCTCCTGCGCCAGGTCCGGTTCGACGATGCCTTTCTGTACCGCTATTCGCTTCGGGATGGTACTCCGGCGACTCGTCTGCCCGCGGACGACTTCGTGAGCGAGAAGACATCGGGAAGACGGCTGGAAGAGGTGATCTCCCTGCACCGAAACATCCAGCGCGAGATCAACGAGGCGGAACTGGGGTCCGAGTACGAGGTCCTGGTGGAGCGGCCCGCTCGCTCCGAGTGCGATGTCCTGGGGCGTACCGGAACGGGGAAGGTCGTGGCCTTCCCGGGTGCTCCGGAGTCGCGAAACACGTACCGCGTGGTTCGCCTCACCTCCACCAGCGGGCCTACGTTCCGCGGAGAGGTCGTACCATGAGCTCCATCGGTCGAAGAATGCTCCTCGTGGCCGTCTTCTCGGCGGCGGCCGCACTGTTCGCGGTGCAGAACGGAGGCGTCCGCGTGCCGCTCCACCTCGGAATCGTGAGCATCCGCTCCGTTTCGCTCCCGGTCGTTGTGTTCACGGCGGTGGGCGTGGGGATGCTGCTCGTGTTCCTGGCGGGTCTTCGGGCCGATCTGAAGACGCGGAAGATGCTCCGCCGATACCGTGACGCGCTCGGCGGCGCGTCAGAGGAGCCCTGACCCGGAAGATCGGCGCCAGCCCCCGCCGCGTCCCGCCCCTCCTGCTTCTCGCTCTGCTCACGTCCCTGGGTGCTGCCCTGGGGCTCAGGTTCTCGCCCCTCCTCGCACGCGCCGTGCTGGTCCTCCCCTGGTTGCTGTCCCTGGGCGTGGCGGTGACGGCGGGGTCTTCCGGAATCGCCGCACGAGTCGGCAGGAGTCGCTCGCCAGTCCCGGTCTGCCTGGCGCTGGCTGCCGGCCTCACGGCGGGCATCCTCCTCGGCACCTCGGCCGCCAGCCGCGCGGGTGGGTCGTGCGTCCGGGATCTCGGGTCCGGTGACGGCGTCCAGGTTCACGGCGTGGCCGGCGAGAGCTCCGTCCCGGGTCCCTCCGGCCGTCTGACCCTGCTCGGTGCTTCGATCCAGCCGGTCGGCGGCGCCCGCCGCTGCACCGTGAGCCGCCTGGTGGTGCGAGTGGACACCATCCCGAGTCCCGTTCGGGCTGGCGCCCCGGTGATGGTCCAGGGCGAATGGGTGCGAATCGGTCGTCCCTCGGACTGGCCCCGGCGCCCCGGCCGGCGTGGGATCGTGGTGGGACGGCTCGGTGAGCTGAACCCGGGAGCGGACTGGCCGACGACTCCGGGCGCTGCTGCTCCGACCCGAATCCTGCGTGCGGTCCGGGCCCGTGCCTCGGACCGTCTACGGAGACTGCTTCCCCCCGACGTGAGTCCGGTGGCGCGCGCGCTCGTGTTGGCCGAGCGGGACGACCTTCCCGGCGCCGTGCGGACCCGGTTCGCGGAGGCGGGCCTGGCGCACCTGCTCGCGATCTCCGGATTGCACGTGGGACTGATCGGAGGGGCCATCGGTTTGCTGCTCCGATCGTTTGCGGGCCCCTCGCGGGCCGCCGTCGGTGCCGCGGTCGTGGTCGGGCTATACGTCGTGGCCATCGGAGCTCCACCGTCTGCCGTGCGCGCCTCGCTGCTGCTGGCGGGTTGGGCGGTAGCCCGAATCCGCGGTCTTCCGGCGCGCGCGTGGGACTTGCTCGGAGTCGCCGCGCTGGTGGCCCTCGTCAACGATCCCCTGGTCCTGGTCGAGCCCGGATTCCAACTGTCGTTCGCCGGCTTCTCGGGTCTCGGGGTCGGCGCCGCCGTGTGGCGGGGCCACCTCACGGGACGGGCCGGGAAGCGCCAGTCGGCGGAGGGGCCGTTCCGCTGCCTTCCTCGTGCAGCGCGACGCCACCTGGATCTGATCGGCCTGGCCATGGCCGGGGGTACCGGGGCTTTCGCGGCGACCGCCCCCATCGCTGCGGCTCACTTCCAGCACGTGGCTCCGGCGGCCCTGGTATCTCACTTCGCCGGAACGCCCCTCGTCGGAGGGGCCATCGGGTCCCTGGCGATGGCTCTGGTCCTCCCGCCTCCATTGGACACGCTCAGCGCCGGTGCTGCCACAACGATCATTCGCTTCATGGTATTTCTCGCTGACTGGATCGCGGGGCTTCCCGGAGCACACAGAGCGATTGCGGGACCCTCGGGTGTCACCTGGGCGGCATTCGTCCTTCTTCTGACGGCGTTGTGGCGCTGGCTTCGCTGGGGCCGCGGTCGATCGGCGGTTCTGCCGCTTGCCGCCGCCGCGGCGTTGATCGTCGCCGCTCCCGCACTGTACACGCGTGTACCCGGCGGCCTGAGCCTGCTTTGCAGTTTCGACGTGGGGCAGGGTGACGCCGCCGTGCTCCGAACGGCCCGCGGGCGCTGGATCCTGTTCGACGCCGGACCGGCCTTCGGGAGCCGGGACGCCGGGCGCGACGTCGTCCTTCCCATGCTGCGACGCTACGGGGCGCGACGTGTCGACCTGTTCGTGCTTTCTCATCCCGATCTCGACCACCTGGGCGGTTTCGAGGCGATCCACGAAAGCGTGCCCGTCTTCCGGGTGCTCGATTCCGGCCACCCGATTCCCAAACCCTCGTACGCGCGCTTCCTGGCAAGGACCGAGGACGATGGAATTCGGTGGCTGCAAGCCGGCGAGGGGGATGCGGTATTCCTCGACAACATCACGATTCGAGTGCTCGGTCCGCCGGCCGTGGGTCTCGAGACCGGGGGAGGCGGGCGGGCGAACGAGACGAGCCTGCTGTTGCGCGTTTCCATCGGTCGAGCGCTGGTCTACCTCAACACCGGCGATGCGACGGCTGCCGCCGAGCGAGTGTTGCTGGCTTCCTGGGCGCCGGACTCGCTGCGAGCGGATCTGCTGAAAGTGGGACATCACGGCAGCAAGAGCTCCTCCGCGGCCGACTTTCTCTCGGTGGTTCAACCATCGATGGCCATCATCTCCGCAGGCCGGGGAAATGCGTATGGACACCCGCATCCGTCCGTGCTGGATCGCCTAGCGCAGGCCGGGATTCCGCGCATCTGGCGAACCGATCGTGATGGCACACTGTGCATCGAGGTGGACGACGAGAAAGGCTGGCGCGTGCAGGGCGAGAGCGACTGGACGGCGAACTCGGAAAGTGGCACGCGTCTTGACGTCACAGAGGGGTGAGAAATAGCGTATTCGTACGCTCACTCCCGGAGGCAGGCATGGATCGTTACGTCGTAACGCTTGGCCGCTTCATCATCGAGTCGGAGCGCCGGCACCCCGGTGCGACCGGCGCCCTCTCGAATATCCTGTACGATCTCACCCTGGCGGCGAAGCTGATTCACCGGGAGGTCAGCAAGGCCGGCCTGGTGGACATCCTCGGAATGGCCGGCAAGGAGAACGTACATGGGGAAGAAGTGCGCAAGCTCGACGAGTACGCGCACGATGTGATGTTCAACGCGATGGATCACAACGGTCAGCTCTGCGTGATGGCCTCCGAGGAGGAGGAGGGCCTGATCCAGATCCCCGACAAGTTCCCGACAGGGGACTACGTGCTCCTGTTCGATCCGCTCGATGGCAGCTCCAACATCGACGCCAACATCTCGATCGGGACGATCTTCTCGATTCACCGCCGGATCAGCGAAGGCCGGAACGGGACGCTGGAGGACTGCCTGCAGCCCGGCTACAAGCAGGTGGCCGCGGGCTACGTGATGTACGGATCCTCGACGGTCCTGGTGTATACGACGGGGCAGGGGGTGGCCGGCTTCACGCTCGATCCGTCGATCGGAGAGTTCCTGCTGTCGCACCGCGAGATCAGGATTCCCGAGCCCGGCAAGCAGATCTACAGCGCCAACGAAGGCAACTTCGCCCGCTGGAGCGACGGACAGAAGAAGCTCGTGGACTACTTCCGGGGCGACGACGGAAACGGGGGTGGTTTCTCGCACCGGTACGTGGGGTCGTTGGTAGCCGATTTCCACCGGACGCTGCTGTACGGTGGGATCTTCATGTATCCCGCCGACAGCAAGAGCCCCCGCGGCAAGCTGAGACTGCTGTACGAGGCGGCGCCGCTGGCGATGATCTGCGAGCAAGCCGGGGGGCGGGCGACGGACGGCGTCCGGGACATTTCTTCGATCGAGCCCGGGGAACTGCACCAGCGATCGCCGCTGTACATGGGCAACCGGGAGTGGGTCGACCTGGCGGGCCAGTACCTAGGCGGGGATTCGTAGGGCGAGTTTCGAA
>JBATJK010000286.1:0-2284 GCA_049668445.1 Gemmatimonadota bacterium | reverse complement strand
AGCAGGCCTTCTCGGACGATTCGGAGAACCGCCATGACGTCCCGCCGGTAGCACACGTTCTCCATCATCATGAAGGGCATGCCGGTGCGTTCCTGGGTCTGTACCAGGTCCCAGCAATCCTGCACCGTCGTCGCCGCCGGCACCTCTACGCCCACCGCCTTGCCTCGCTCCATCGCCGCGATCGCCATCGGCGTGTGCCACAGCCACGGAGTGGCGATGATCACCGCGTCGATGTCGTCCATCTCCAGCAGGTTCAGGTAGTCTTCCTCTCCCGCCGTGAACTGTCTGGGCTCCTTCCCACCGGCCTCCGTGACCGCGTCGGCCGCGCGCTGTGCCTTCTCGGGCACGATGTCGCACACCGCCTTGATTTCCGTGTCATCCCGACGCGTGGCGAGGCCCAGCAGCCAGGAACCGCGCCCGCCCACGCCGATGAACCCGAGACGCAGCTTGTCCGCCGGGGTGGCGCGGTTTCGACCCAGCAGCGCTCCGGGCGCCAGGGACATGCCAAGGGCCGTTCCGGTGCCGGCCTTCACGAAATCGCGTCTATCGAGCGGTGTCATGGGGCTCTCTCCAATGGAGCGTTGGGTTCGGCCGGCAGGAGTTCCAACTCCAGCAAGACCGGCCTGTGGTCCGATGCCACGGTCTCTTCGACGACACGGTGCTCGCGCACCGCGAACCGGCTCCCCGGCCTGAACAGGATGAAGTCGATCTCCCGGTCCGGAAGTTCTGACGGAAAAGTGAACGCCTGGCCTTCCTTGGCCGGCCTCTGCCATCCACCCGCGTCTTCGAGATGACGTATCACCTTCGAGTCCGGGATCGAGTTGAAATCCCCGGCAAGGACGACCGGCGCCGTCTCATCCGCGAACAGCTCGACGAGGCGCTCCGCCTGGGCCAGTCTCTCTTCGGCGTCAGCGTACAGGTGCACGCCGACCACCACGACCTGCGGGCCCTGCCCATAGCCGGGCTTCAGAAGCTCTACCCGGGCCGCCAGCGCACTGCGCGGCTCGGCTCCGTCCGGCAGACGGTGATTCTCCCATTCGACGACCGGATACCGGGAGAGCAAGGCCATCCCGTAGCGTCCCCCCCGGTAGTCCATGAATCCGCCGAACATGGCCTGCATGCCGGTCAGCTCGCCCAGGCGGGTGGCCTGGTCCTCGAGCCCGGTACGGGCCGTGACGCTGTCGATCTCCTGGAGAGTCACCACGTCTGGTTCCACGGAGCGGATCACCGACGCGACTCTCTCGAGGTCGACCTTCCCGTCCATGCCCAGGCCGTGCTTGATGTTGTAGGCCAGGATCCGGACCACGTCAGGGTCGTTCTCCACCTGGGCTGCGGCATGCGACGGGCCCTGCAGGAAGAGCGCAGCCAGGGCGCACAGGAGGGTGCCTGAGAGGGTCGGTGTGCGGCCCATGTCAGTCGCTCCCTCGATCCCCCGCCGCGGCTGGCGGGCTCCGCTTGCTCTGCTCCATCGCGTCGGCTCGCCCGGGGCCCAGCGGACTCAGACGGAACGAGTACGAGTACTCACGAACGGGCAGGCGGTACGCCTCGAGCGGCTGTGCTCCCCAGCTGTTGTCTCCGCCCACGCCCATCTGTCTGTGATCGAGGTGAATGGCCACGAGGTCGCGTGGCCTCAGATCGTACGTGTGCCGTCCGCGTTTCGTGGTCCCCTCGTCCAGGTCTTCCTGCAGGAACGGGAGGGCGCTCCAATCGAGCGTCGGCATTCCGTGCGCTGCCAGACCCACCCCCACTGAATCACTGAAGGCCACCCAGCGGGTCTCCGTCCGGTTGCCGTTCTCCTGCGGCCGAATGTACGGGTAGTACAACTCTTCAACCGAGGCAGAGTACATGCCGATCGGGGCGCTCGTCTTACGGTCGGCGTAGTTCTCGTGCGGACCCCGACCATACCAGCTCACGTCGGCGAATTCGGGCGACAGCGAGAGACGGAGCCCGACACGGGGGATGTCCGGAAGTTCAGCGCCGGAGGTCGCCGCCGGGGGCACGAAGCGCTCCGTCACCACCACATCGCCACCGCCGAATACATCGTATGACAGGTACAGGCGGGCGTTCACGGCGGGCAGGCCGAGCGTCGCGTCGATCCTTACTTGCCCCGTGGCGATCTTCTTCGTGACGAGGCCCTCCAGCGTCCTGACTCGTCCCGCGTCCTTCCACACGGCCTGTCTCCGCGGCATGCGGTTGCCGTAGTCGTTGTCCGTGGGAGCGCGCCAGAAATCAGGCTCGAGCGGACTCACCAGCAGCTCGCGACCTTCGACCTCGAAGTACGAAA
>JBATJK010000285.1:0-2810 GCA_049668445.1 Gemmatimonadota bacterium | reverse complement strand
TACTTTCCGCTGCGTGCCTGCGCTTCGTTCCGGCGACCTTCAGTCCCCCCAAGGAGAATCGAACTCCTATCTCCACCTTGAAAGAGTGGTGTCCTAACCGTTAGACGATGGGGGGTCAGGGTCGGGCAGACTCTCGTACCTGACCCCTTCCTTTCAGTTCCGTAGTCGCGACTTCGACTGCGACCCTTTACGCGCCCGGCAGGACTCGTCGTCACGGCGTCAGCCGTGACATTCGAGCTCCGAAGGAGCGAGACTACCTGCGACCTCCAACGCGCCCGGCAGGACTCGAACCTGCGACCCCCGGCTTAGAAGGCCGGTGCTCTATCCAGCTGAGCTACGGGCGCCCGATACTCGTCACGAGCAGGCTCCCGCCGCCGATCACACTCAAAGCTCGCGGCGGGGATTGAACCCGCGACCTCATCCTTACCAAGGATGCGCTCTACCACTGAGCTACGCGAGCCGGCTACTCACTCCGGAACCGGACTGACAGGGGCGGAGGGACTCGAACCCCCAACCGCCGGTTTTGGAGACCGGTGCTCTACCAGTTGAGCTACGCCCCTTGGCTCCGACATGGCTGGGGGCAGATTTGAACTGCCGACACCCGCGTTTTCAGCGCGGTGCTCTACCAAGCTGAGCTACCCAGCCTCACTCGCCGTTCCACTTCGTGTACGCGGCTGCGCGCAGGAAGCTCCGGGGGTGGGATTCGAACCCACGACCTAGTGGTTAACAGCCACCCGCTCTGGCCTCTGAGCTACCCCGGAATGCTTTGCCGAACTCGATGTCGCTCGACTCCAATCGAGCGACTCACAGGCACCCAACGTGTTTTCAAACAACCCGAATCCGCAAGAAAATCGCCCCGCCTGGCGCAGCCAGGTAGTGGGGCGGGATCCGACTCAATAGCGGGGGCAGGATTCGAACCTGCGACCTTCGGGTTATGAGCCCGACGAGCTACCAGACTGCTCCACCCCGCAACGGGCCAACGATGGTAGCCCTCGACCCCCAATCTGTCAACCCGAAATCGGCCCACGCTTGCCGGTTTCCCGGGCCTCGCCTAACGTCGGGCCATGTCCTCCAAACGGGCCTTGCCAGCCGGTCTTCTCCCGGCGCTACGGGGCGCCATCCACCCGGGTGCGGTGATCGACGATCGTGATCGCCTCGTCGCGTACGAGGCCGACGCGCTCACTACCTCCCAGGGACTTCCTGACGCGGCCGTGTTTCCGGCTGACAGGGACGAGCTCATCCGCGTGATCCGACTGCTTCACGAAGCGCAGGTGCCTTTCGTTGCGCGGGGGGCAGGAACCGGACTGGCGGGAGGGGCGGTCGCCACAGGTGGTGTCCTCGTCTGCACCACTCGCATGCACCGGATCCTCGAAGTGGACGCGATCGGACGCACTGCCCTCGTCGAGCCCGGGGCCCTCACCGACTCGATCAATACGGCGGCCGAGGGCCACGGCCTTCGCTATCTGCCCGATCCCGCGAGTTCAGCCGCCTGCACAATCGGTGGCAATGTGGCCACGAATTCGGGTGGTCCCCACTGCCTCAAGCATGGGGTAACGAACGACCACGTATCAGCGCTCGAGATGATCCTTCCGGACGGGACGCCTCTCGTGGCGAGGCGAGGGGAAGATGGTGGTCTCGATCTGGTGGGGGTGTTCACGGGCTCGGAGGGCACACTGGGTGTCATCAGCCGGATCCGCGTGAATCTGGCCCCGATCGCGTCTGGCGTGCGGACTTTCCTGGCGCTTTTCGATAGTGTGGCGGATGCGGGGAGGGCCGTGGGGCAGATCTTCGATGCCGGGGTCGTTCCCGTGGCCCTGGAACTGGTGGACCGGGAGACGATCGCTGTCGTCGAGGCATCGATCTTCGCGGCGGGACTTCCGCTCGACACGGAAGCCGCCCTCGTGGTCGAGTGCGAGGGCGACCCGGAGGAGGCCGCCGAAGATCTCGAGGAAGCGGAGAAGGCGGTGCTGGCGTGCGGGGCGCGGGAAGTCCGTCACGCCCACTCCGACGAGGAACGTCTCGCGATCTGGCAGGCGAGGAAGAAGGCGTACGGGGCGCTTGGTCGACTCGCGCCTGACGTGTTTGTCCAGGACGCCGCCGTCCCGCGTTCCACGTTGCCCGATCTCCTGCCCAGGTTTGTGGAAATCGCACACCGGCACGATCTCCGGCTCGCGAACTTTTTTCACGCGGGAGACGGAAACGTCCACCCCAATCTCCTGTTCGACCGGGGAGATGCAGACCAGGTGGCTCGGGTTCAGAGTGCGGGCGCAGAAATCATGGCCCTTTGCGTGGACGTCGGGGGCACGATTACCGGCGAACATGGGGTCGGTGCGGACAAGGTGCGACACATGCACCTGGTGTTCGGCGAGGTGGAACTGGACATCATGCGGGCCCTGAGAGACGCGACGGACCGAACTGGCATCGCTAACCCTGGCAAGCTGCTTCCGGAAGAGCGGGGGGAGGAGGCCGGGTGAAGTCCTTACGTCCGGAGTCACCGCTTGAGTTAAGCGAGTGGATCGCCTCTTCGACGGACCGTTTCCGCGACGAGGGAGTGCCCGCCATCACCGGAGCTTCCCTGGATCGACCACCCTCGGGCCTCGGAACACTCCCCCGGTTGGGAGTATCCACGAGCCTCCTGGCAGAGGTCATCGACTTCCAACCCCGTGACCTGACCATCACCGTTGGTGCTGGAATGCGCCTTTCGGCTCTCGCGCGGGTGGTCGAGGAGGCAGGCCTGTGGCTTCCACTGGCCAGACAACCGGACGATCGATCGGTTGGCGGTTGGGTAGCATCAGCTCCAGTAGGTCCAT
>JBATJK010000284.1:0-6103 GCA_049668445.1 Gemmatimonadota bacterium | reverse complement strand
GCTCGGCTCGCCTGGAGGTGATGGTGGGATGCATGGACGAGTCCGCCCTGGCGATCGCCGCGGGGCTCCACTTCGCGCTGGCTCGCCCCAACGTGGCGTACGCCGACCTGGACGGTCACCTGGACCTCGTCGACGACCCGGCGGCGGGAACGGTCATCCTGCGGGACGGTACGCTGTTTCCTTCCGACCGGCCGGGCCTGGGGCTCGACGGGGACTTGTGAACCGGGAGCGAGGGAGAGCCGACGTGAGCTCGCGGAACCTGTTTCGGGTCGGAATCCCGGCCGCGGTCCTGGCCCTGTTTCCCGCTTTCACGTCCCATCTGCCGGCCCAGGACCTGGAGCCGCGGGCCTTCTCGCCCGCGCCGGTAGGCGTCAACTTCGCCGCCGTGGGCTACGGTTACTCGTTCGGCAACGTGCTGCTCGATCCCTCGCTCCTCATCGAAGACGGCACCGGGAAGGTGCACTCCCTGGCCGCCGCGTACGTTCGCACCTTCAGTTTCTTCGGAATGACGGCGAAGGCCGACGCCGTCGTGCCGTTCGCGTCAGGCGACTGGAAGGGACTTTTGGACGGCGAGCCCGCAACCCGTTCGGCTACGGGTTTCGGGGATCCGACCGTCCGGTTGGCAGTCAACTTCGTGGGGGCCCCGGCCCTGGAGATCCCCCGGTTTCTCACCTTTCGCCAGCGATGGATAGTGGGAGCCAGCTTGGAGGTGCTCGTACCGATCGGTCAGTACGATCCCGAACGCCTCATCAATCTGGGCTCCAACCGATGGACGTTCATCCCTCGGGTGGGTGTGTCCCGGAGCCTCGGACGCTGGACGCTGGAGGGGGTGGCCGCTGCCTGGTTGTTCATGGCCAACACGGACTTTCTGGGCACCACGCTCGAGCAGGATCCCCTGTGGACCGTGCAGGGAAGCGTCTCTTACGTCTTCGACGGAGGTGCATGGCTCGCGGCGGATGGAGGCTGGGGATCTGGCGGTCGCACGAAGGTGAACGGTGCGTCCGGCAGCGAGCGGCAGGAGAACGTGCGGTACGGGGTCACCTTCGCCTATCCCCTCACCCGGCGTACTGCACTCAAGCTCGCGTGGATCGGCGGTCTCTCCACCCGCCTGGGCGCAGATTTCGACACCATCGCCCTGGTATACCAGTACCGCTGGGGCGGCGGCCTCTGACCGCGACGAGCAGCCTGATTTACGCTGTGCGCCTCGACTCATTACATTGCCTGAGTCCCTGTACAAGAGCCTTGATTTCAGGATCGGCATGACTTCGATGGAGGGTTGAATGGCGCAGTTCACGGACGAGCAGTTACAGCGGAAGATCCAGGAAGGCTTCATCGTCGAGTCCGAGACGGACATGACGGAGACCTACAAGAAGGCTCTGATCGGTCAGCTGACGGTGCAGGGTGACACCGAGTTGATGAGCGCCCCCGCCTACTACATGGCGGCCAAGGACGCTCCCTCCACGAACACGATGGTCTCTGCCACCGCGATCATCCAGGACGAGATGGGGCACGCCAACATCGCGTATCGCCTGCTCCAGGATCTCGGCGTCGATACGGACTATCTGCTGTACGATCGTCCTCCGGAGAAGTTCAAGAACCCGTTCGGGTTCGATCAGCCGTTGGCGAACTGGGCCGAGCTCGTGACGGCGAATGCCCTGTACGACCGGGCCGGGATCACGCTGCTGTCGGACGTGCATCGCAATACGTCATACGGTCCCCTGAAGCGGGCGCTCGTGAAGGTGGGCCAGGAGGAGAATTTCCACCTTCGGCATGGCGAGGTATGGATGCGTCGCCTGTGCGAAGCGGGAGGGGAAGGGCGCGACCTCGTCCAGAGGGCGGTGGACTGGATGTTTCCGATGGGAGTCGAGTGGTTCGGCCTCCCCGACGATCGAAAGCGCCACAACGCCCAGCTCGACTTCAAGCTCAAGGGAATGACGAACGACGAGCTCCGGATGGTATGGATGAAGGCGGTCGTTCCCCTGTGTGAGCAGCTCGGTATCCGGGTGCCGGCCCATTCGAACGAGGAGTCGGGCGAAGTGGCGCTGGAGTACGAGCTCCCTATCGCCTGGGATGCGGACGATCGCGTTTGGCTCCTGGACGAGACCATCACGTGGGACGCGGTGTGGGACCGGTGGCGCGCCCGGGGCCCGATGAACGAACAGTTCGTCGATTCGGTTCGGCGCAGTCGCTTCCAGGTCGAAGACCTGCTGGCGGCCTGAGGACTCGCCAGGATGACTTCCCGACTGGTTCAGATCAGGCGATCGGGGGCGGGCCTCCCCGTGCCCGGCCCGGTCGCGGATCCGACAGCGGACGCGGGCTACCAGTCCGCCATCGACCGAGACGTCGACTTCTCGGCGGTGTTCGCCGATGCCATGGGCAACAATCCGGATCTGGTACTGGAAGTCCCGGAGTGGGAGACGCCTGCGGCCGATCTCGAGGAACGAGTGTGGCGGGCCCTCTACGAGGTGCCGGATCCCGAGTTTCCGATCTCGCTGGTGGACCTTGGGCTGGTGTACGGCGTCGAGGTCGAGGAGCCGGATGCGACGGGCGGCGCCCGTGTGACGGTGGCGATCACGTTGACCGCGACGGCCTGTCCGTGCGTCGAGTTCATCAAGTGGGATGTCCGCGATCGGCTGCTCCAGGAAGACGGGGTATCGGAAGTGGACGTTCGCATCACCTGGGATCCGCCGTGGACGACGGACCGCATCACGGACCGGGGCCGCGAAGCCCTCAGGCGAGCCGGAGTGTCGATTTGAGAACCGAGGAGACGCCTCGCCGGCAGGCGCGGCGCAAGGAGAGCGGGGAACCATGGGTCATCTGAGCGGCGAGCACCTGTACGAGATCTTCGCTCGCCAGAAGCGTGAGGATCGCCTGGAGCACATCGGAACCGTGTCGGCGCCGAACGCGGCGCTCGCGAGGGCCTACGCCTGGCAAACCTACGACGAGCAGAAGTGGTTCGAGATGGTTGTGGCCCCGCGCGATGCGTTCGAACCCGTGAACCGGGACGAAGAGCCCTTTACCCTGAGTCCGGCGGCGACCCGATGAGTGGTTCCGAGACAGCGGGATACCGCACCGCAGACGACGTTCCCGAGGAAGTGCGCGGCGATCTCGCGGCCCTTCTCCTCTCCCTGGCGGACAACAAGCGCCTCCTGGGAATGCGCTACTCCGAGTGGCTTCTCGGTGCGCCCACCCTCGAGGCGGGAATCGCGTGCTCCGCGATGGCCCAGGACGAGTGGGGCCACTCGCGGATCCTGTACGCGATGCTCAAGGACTTCGGCGAAGATCCGGGTCACCTCGAGCACGAGAGGGAGGCCGCCGAGTACCTGAACTGCGAGTTGCTCGACGACCCGCCCGAGTCCTGGACCGGCCTGGTGGCCCTGAACGCTCTTCTCGACACGGCGCTGTCCGTACAGGTCGAGTCGTTGAAAGACAGCCGCTTCGAGCCCCTCCACTACAAGGTCCGCAAGATCCTCGAGGAGGAGCGCTTCCACTTCGAACATGGCCGCGGCTGGCTGGACCGGATGGGACAGACCCCCGCGGGAAGGACGGCTCTGAAACAGGCACTGACCCCCGCGTGGCAGTCGTGCCTGCGGTGGTTCGGGGCTCCTGACGGTGGTGTGATTGCGAGACTCCACCTCGCCGGAGTGGCCGACGCCGATCCGGACGAGCTCCGGGCCCGATGGATTCAGCGCATCGGTCCGGCCGTCCACGAGACGGGCCTGGGGTTGGCCGAGCGGGACGAGAGTGGCGCCTGGGTCAGCACGATCGAAGTCGACTGGTCCGATTGGGACAGCGCCCGTCGGCGGACGGGGGCAGGAGTCCTGAACGCAGAGACCCTGGCCGGCGTCCGCGGAGACAAGAACCGCACCATGTTGATGGACTGACCGGTGGCCAACTCAGCCGCTCGCCGATCGCTCGGATCGCCGCTACACAGCGACGCCATGCCCGATGCGGTCGAATGTCCGTTCTGCCAGGGTTCAGACACCGAGCAGTTCTCCGCTTTCGGGAGTGCTCTCTCCGTAAGCCAGTACTATTGTCGCACCTGCCGGACCGTGTTCGAGTGGATGAAACGGAAGACGACTGTTCGGTCCTCCGAGTGACCGGAAGGAGATCAAGGTGAGGCGCATAGGGATCACGATGTTCGCGATGGTGCTGGCGACTCTCCTGTGGACGGTTCCGGCGCAGGCCCAGCTGTCTCTCGGAGTATCAGCCGGAGCGGCCTACTCGAACATGGGCGGGAGTCGGATCACGGCCACCGATTCCGATTGGGGTGCCCTCATGGGCGGGTACGGGCGATACCGCCTGCAGTCAAACCTCGCTTTTCAGCTCGAGGGCAACTGGGTCGCGAAGGGCGGTAGGGGCACCGTCGACGACAGTCAGGTCGACTTCGACCTCGACTACCTGGAGCTTCCGCTCACGGCGCAGCTGGCCGTCGGACTGAGCCCGCAATGGGAATGGAACCTGTACGCAGGCATCGCGCTCGCGTTCAAGACCGCCTGCGACGTCAGTAGCGACGGGGGCGACAAGGCGGCCTGCGACGAGGCGGCTCCCGACTGGACGTTCAACAGCACCGATTGGAGCGTTCCCTTCGGTACCAGTTTCTCGTACCAGTTTGCTCGGTCGGCACTCACGGCCGATTTCCGTTACTCGTACGGATTGTCCGCCGCGATTGACAATCTCGACCTGAAGAACCGGTCCTGGCAGTTCATCCTGCGATGGGGTTTCGAGGTCTGACGACGCGTGGCTCGCGATAAGCGACGGAAGGGTCCCGACAGAGCGGGTGACGCAGATTCGTCTGGCGAAGCTCCGCCCGCCCTGCCGACCCGAATCTGGCGGTCGGTTTTTCGCACGCCGCTGACCCCCCGCACGGAGCGGGAGCGGAAGCGGGTGGTCCTCAACCACCTCGTTCTGCACATGCGCCCCGTGCGCGTTCCGGAGCGCACGATCCCGTTCCGGCACACGTTCGGCCTCGGGGGAATGTCGGCCACGCTCGTGGGCCTCCTGATCCTCACCGGCGTTCTCCTCATGTTCGTGTACGAGCCCTCGCCCGACCGGGCCTATGGCTCGATCGAGGCGCTGCGAAGGGACGTCCGGTTCGGCGGACTCGTGCGGAACGTGCACCACTGGAGCGCCAACCTCCTGGTGTTCATCGCGTTTCTCCACCTGCTTCGCACCTTCTTCACCGGCGCGTTTCACGGGGCCCGCCAGTTCAACTGGGTGATCGGCGTCCTTCTCCTTCTCGCGGTCCTCGCCGCGAATTTCACCGGATACCTGCTGCCGTGGGACCAGCTGTCCTTCTGGGCCATCACGATCGTCACCGGAATGCTGGGATACCTGCCGGTGATCGGAGAGGCCGTGATACGGCTCGCCCGGGGTGGTACGGAGATCGGGAGCGCCACGCTGATCAACTTCTATACGTTCCACACCACCGTCATCCCGGTCACCATCGTGGGTCTGATGGCCTTCCATTTCTGGCGCGTTCGCAAGGCCGGCGGGGTCGTGATTCCGCGCGGGCCCGAGGAGGAGCCCGAGGAGAGACCTGCGACCGTGCTGTTCGTGCCGTCGCTGCTGATGCGGGAGTTCGTGACGGGTCTGCTCCTGGTGGCCGCGGTGATGGTCCTGGCCGTCGCGGTGGATGCGGGGCTGGGCGCTCCGGCCAACCCCGGGATGAGCCCGAATCCGGCCAAGGCTCCGTGGTATTTCCTCGGCCTGCAGGAACTGCTGCTGCATTTCCATCCCACCTGGGCCGTCGTGATCCTGCCGGGCCTCGCCCTGCTCGGGCTACTGGCCATTCCCTACCTGCGGTACGATCCGCCGATGGAGGGGGCGTGGTTCGTGTCCGAGACGGGTCGCTCGCTCGCGGTCGCCGGCGCCCTCGCCGCAGTGGTCCTCACGCCCCTGTGGGTGCTGGTGGACGAGTACGTGACCGACTGGTCCGGTTGGCTCGGCGGGTTGCCGCCCGGGCTTTCGGAGGGCCTCGTGCCGGCGGTCGTGGCGCTCGGTCTCACGGCGGCCGTGATCCGTCTGGCCGGCCGACGGTACGGTGGGAACCGGCAGGAAACCCTGCAGGCGGCGTTCGCCTTCCTGGCCACCGCGCTCGTGA
>JBATJK010000283.1:0-2225 GCA_049668445.1 Gemmatimonadota bacterium | reverse complement strand
CGCTCCGGGTGGCTCGCGGCGAAGACCCCGGAGCCAGGCTCCGTGATGGTTCCGCTGTTCACCATGCCCACCGCCAGGCCGGCCGCTTTCGCTTCCTGCAGAATGCTCCCCTCGAACCCGGACGCTGAAAGAAGAGGTTCCTTGCCGTCCATCCCGTAACTGTCGGCCAGCACCTTGACGCCGTACGCGTGCGTCGTGGCCCCGCCATGTGAAGTGGAGGTAAGCCGATCCTTCATGTGACCCGTATAGACCGCCATGTAGGGGAGCTGGTCCCAGTTGAGTCGTCCGTCGGGACCCACCGTCATCATGCGCACCGCACCCCAGGTGTTCACTCCCATGCCGTCGGGGTGGAAGAAGATCACGCTCCCTTCTCCCGGCCCCGGCAGGGCCGCGGACTCCTGGGACTTGAGCAGCGGCAGGGTGAGGGCGGCTCCGGCCGCGAGGACCACTACGAATCCGATCAAGCGGACAGGCTTGGACATCGTGTACTCCGATTATCGAGTCTCACGCGCCTGACGCGCCGCGTGAGCGAGAATGCAAGGACGCAGAATCGCCCTGCCTGCGGGCGATGGCAAATCGCACGGCACGCGAGCCCGGCGTCAGGGTGCACGGGTCGGAGGCCAGGCAATATCCACCCATACCAGACGGTGGTCGGACGCCGCCTCGGCCGCGCGGGCGATCGTCGGGTTGGCCGCGGCGCGAGGATCGACGACCCCCGCAGCGGCCACCGAGAGGTTCGAACTCGGGAGCACATAGTCGACGCGGACGCCGTCCAGCCAATTGGCGGTGGCCCGGTTCGTCGTGTCGGGATCCTGGATCCTGGGGTGCTCCAGCAACTGGTCGATGGCCGACACTCCGTCGTACAGCACGGCCTCGTCCCCCGGACGCGCGTTCAGGTCGCCTGCGATCACGAAGGGCGCCCACGACGAGTATCCCCCCGGTGTGCCGGCGTCGTCCACCAGTCGATCATTCCCTTCCACGTACAGCACCCAGAACATGATCTCGTCGAAGTTGCGGCGGCCGTTCCGGTCCTCCGGTCCGTCGAACACGGGCGGGGTCGGATGGCTGACCCACAACCGTAGCGTGTCCTGGCCAATGACGACCGGAAGGTCCCAGTGCGACTTGCTCGAGAGCCGGAACACGGCCTCTGCGTCCGGCGTGAGGTGTCCGGGCGGCATGTGGTTCCCGGGTAGATCGGCCCACCGGAACCGCTGAAACGTACGCGCCCCTTCGGCGTCGAGCGGGAGCCGGGAGAGCACGGCCATGGAGTATTGTCCCGGATAGGTGCCAAAACCGAAGGAATCGTCCCCGTGCTCCCGGGTGCCCCGATCTGAATCGGTGGCCACCAGTCCGTCGCCATTCAGGTCGAGACCGGTCAAAAGCCCCGTGTTGCTGGGCGCGGCATAGGCATACGGATACTGAATCGAATAGGGACCCGAGGCCAGATAGGCGTCCGCGAACCGACGGGCGTTGAGCGTTGGATCGTCCGGATGTTCCCAGTCGAAGTCGATCTCGTTGAGCACCAGGATGTCCGGCCGGGCGTGCAGGATCACCCGGGCTGCGGCCAACGCCCGCGGATCCAGGCCAGTGCCGGATCCGTCCACGGTCGTCAGCCGGGCGGTGCTGAGTTCCTGGATGTTGAAGGTCGCGATCCGGATGGTGCCCGGGACGCCGGAGTCGGACGTCCCGGCAGGATCACATGCGCCCACGGCAAGCGCCGCGAGGCACGCCAGCGTCAGCGTTGCGGCGTGAGGAAAACTACGCACTCGCGGCGGATTTCTTGCCGCCGTACGTCCGGAAGATGATGTCCCACAACGGCGAGCTCACTCCATAATCCTCGTCGGGATCCAGGAAGTGGTGCCGCATGTGCGCCTTCTTGATCAGCTTCCCGAAGGCCGTCGGCACGGACTTGTGGTGCACCACGAAGTGAGTCGTGTCATAGATCAGATAGCCCATCAGCAATCCGGCGAATGCTGGGATCGCCTTCTCTCCGAAGATCAACGAGAATATGACCCAGGCCACCAGCCCCATCGGGAGACTCGCGACCGGGGGCATCACGAGCCTCTTCGAGTCGCTCGGGTACTCGTGATGCACGCCGTGGAAGATGAAGTAGATCACGTGGCGAAGCGTCGGGAGCTCCGGGATCACTGGCTGGTTCAACTTCAATCCGGCCGAAATCTCGTGGGTCTCCCGCATGATCTCATCCGGTGCGTGAAAAGCGAACC
>JBATJK010000282.1:0-3773 GCA_049668445.1 Gemmatimonadota bacterium | reverse complement strand
CCCGAGCGAGTGCTGAATCGTCCCGATGTCAGGACGGAGGGGGACGACCACGTGGCGGAAGCCACGCGCGTACAGCCCTCAAGACGGTTTGTGGAGGCATGTATCTGCCTTTCCACTACCTAGGGGCGCCGGGGGTCGGTGAGATCATGCGCCGACAACGGCACCGTGGTGACGAGGACCGCTGAATATCTATGTAGAATGGAGCCACAACCGGCGGAAATCGTGCAGGAGTCGTACCAGAATCAGGGCATATCGGCTTATTCTGTGCGGTGTTGCGCGGACGCAACAGGGTCCAGGGCTACTCCTTCCAGACGGGCGCCTCGCCGTTCGCGAGCTCGACCACGGCTCGTGCCGCCACGTCGGCCACCGCGGCCATGTGATCCGGATCGGCCAGCTCCGTTTCGTCGTCAGGAGTGTGGTAGTCGCCGTGTCCGCCGTAGGAGGAGAGCGTGTGCGCCGGAATCCCGAGACGCGCAAACGCGATGTTGTCGCTTCTCTCGTAGTAGTTCTGCTCGGGATGTGGATCGGGGTCGACGTCCAGGCCCGCCGCGGCCAGCATCGGGCCCATGGTCGTTCGCTCGAAACCGGTCAGCCAGGTCCGTCCCGGGCCGACCGCGGGATCCGGCCGAGCGATCATCTCGATGTTGAGGTTGGCGACCGTGTTCTCGAGGGGCACCGGCGGGTCCGCGATGTACCAGCGGGTGCCGAGCAGGCCCATCTCCTCACCGGTCACGGCCGCAAACACGATGCTGCGAGCGGGACGCACCTCCGCGGCGGCCAGCGATTCTGCGATCCAGATCAGGGCGGCGGTGCCCGACGCATCGTCATCGGCGCCGTTGTAGATCGAGTCACCGTTCACTGGGCGACCGACGCCGACGTGATCGTAGTGAGCCGTGACCAGGATGTACTCGTCCCTCAGTTCAGGGGCCGAGCCCCGCAGGATTCCGACGATGTTGGCTTCCTTGATCCGGGCATCGGGCGGAAGCGTGTCCCAAACGGCCCAGCTCTCGAGAACTCTCGGGCGCATGCGGCCTGAGCGGCCGGCGGTCAAGCTCATTGGAACCAGCTGGTAGAAACCACTGTCCCCAGCCGCTTCGAGCCCGGCGGCCGCAAAGCGTCCCTCGATGAAGCGGGCGGCCCGTGCCGTTCCCGCCGTGCCGGTTCGACGCCCCTCCATCGAGTCGGCGGCGAGGATCTCCATGTACGCGAAAGGTCCCGAAGCAGCCGGTGCCTCGGGAGCAGGTGTTTCACCGCATCCGATGAGCGCAGATAGGGAGGCGATAGCCAGGGTGAGCAGTGTCGCGCGAGACCGCATGCGGATCTCTCCGAAAGAGGATGTGAACAGGGGCACGTCTCTGTCGGGGCAACCTGCTACATGGGCGTCTGCTGGAACAGCGAGTGTTGGGCCATTGGGGTGACGCGAGCTCCTGCCGAAAACCCTCGTAGCACGACGGGTCCGCTCCAGCGCTCTCCTTCGGCTACCACGCGATCGGCGGGTTCGCGGCTGATCACCACCATCAGCTGGCGCCAGTCCGTAGCGCCCGTCACGGAGCCTGCTGCGTCGAGCGTTCCCAGGTGAGCGATGGGGTCGAGATCCGGGGTGGTGAGCCACACGTGGTACGACTCGCCCTCGACCTCGGGGAGTCCCGCCACCTCGATCGTCAGGTCGTACTGCACGCGCCCGTCCTCGTCCACCGACACACCGTACGGAGACCAGGGCTGCTTAAGGTACGCGATCCCGGAAGCCCCCTCGTTCCCCATGGTCGGAAACAGAGGGAACTCGTCGGGAAAGGCCGGGCTGGGCAGCGCCGCCGACGTGCCGGTACCCGGCGCCCCCGCCAGCACGCACCATAGCAGGAGTGACGGCCCCACGCCCATGAGCGCGAAGCCTCCACTCCGACTGAAGATCGAACTCCTCACGGTGCGCAGCCTACGGAACCAGGCCCTGCGGGCCGTGATCCCAGTCCTGCACGCTCGAGATGTTGGGCATCCCGTAGTCGGCTCCGTGCCAGCCGTCGAACCCGTCCATCTTCATGAGCGACAGCCCAGTGACCATGTCGCTGACCACGATGAGCCCGTCGTAGTTGCGGACGTCGATTCCGAACGCACCGTTGAAGTCGCTCTCGCCGACAGGGTTGCCGGTGGTGAGACCGAGATCGTTGGCCAGGCCCGCCTTCTCCGGTCCGAAGTAGGTGTCGAAGTAGGCGACGCCCTCCGGGTTCTCGGGATCGCTGATGTCGAAGATGTCGATCCCGTCCTTGTACGAGGACACGAACACGTACGGGTATCGCATCTCGTTGTTGTGCGAGAGCGCGTCGTAATTGCGGGTCCAGGCGCTCATCTCGGATGTGATCCGCTGCTGGCCTCCGTAGATCCCCTGCTCGAGGTCGTAGATGCGAATCGGCGAGTATTTGTACTCGGTCTGTCCCACACCGATCTTCGCGTCCGGGGTGGCCGTGAGTGTATGCGCGAGCGTGACGCCCATGACGCCCACGATCGACGTGATCAGCTCGGGGCTCGAGGGGTCGGTGATGTCGTAGATGTAGTATCCGTCGAGTCCCGAGCCGTACAGGATGTCGCGCTCACCCTCCGGGTCCCACGCCAGGTAGAAGTCGTGGTATCCGACCATCGAACCGAACGGCGAGTCCATGGCGGTGGAGGGCCACGGCACCTGCCCGATGAAACCGTAGTCCTCGGCTCCGTTCAGGAAGGCCGACAGGTCGTACAGGTTCGCGTGCGGCCCGCTCGTGGTGGCCACCAGGATCGGGGTCCCGGACGAGTGCTTGTAGGCCCAGATGTTGTGAAATCCCGTGGGCGTGTCCGGCGCGCGGATGCGACCCACTTCCTTCACGGTCGAGGCGTCCGGGAGCCCGGTCACGTCAAACACCACGGCTCCCAGGTCCGTGTCCGGCCCGCCGAAGAACTGCAGGGACTGGATCACGTAGTAGCGGCCATCGTGCTTGAAGTACTTGGTGTCCATCCCGCCGAGACCGATGTGCAGCTCCGGGTCCTCGATGCGCCACTGATACAGGAGCTCCGGGTTCGCCGGGTCCTCGATCGACACGATGTCCATGCCCTTGGTGGGGCCGAGGACGCGGGCCAGGTATGCGTACGGGCGGCCGGGCTCCTGCTCGACCTCGACGTCCGTGTAGCTGATCTCGAGGCCGTCGCCCGCGTGGTGCTGCCCGATGAGCTTCATGTTATCGGTGCCGGGCTCGTCCTCCGTGGCCTGCCCGAACGCGGCAGGCGCCGCGACCAGCAGTCCAATCGCCGCCACACCGATCCATCCAAACGTCTTCGTCCTCATTCCCATCCTCCGTGAGGGGGTCGAGGGCCCGCGGGCCGGGGCGCACGGGCCGCACAAACGTGCCGTCAGCCCCCTGGCTCGACGGCGAAGGCCATCATCATTCCGGCCTCCAGGTGCTCCGCGATGTGACAGTGGAGCATCCACTGGCCGGGGTTCGTCACTTCGAGCAGCAGGTCCACCGTGGCGCCTACCGGCAGCAGGGCCGTGTCTTTCCACGCGAGGTTCTCGTTGGGCACCCCGTCCCGCGACAGCACGAGGAAGCGCTGGCCGTGCAGGTGCACCGGGTGGTTCATGGGGTGAAACGCTTCGGGGTCGTTGCGCAGCCGGATCTTCACCACGTCGCCGACCTTGAAGCGCCAGTCGATGTCCATGTTCTCGGCGCCGGTATCCTGGTCGCGGAGGACCCAGCGAACCTCGTTCGAGGTCGACAGCCAGTTCATGTGTGACATGACGTCGGTGAACTCGA
>JBATJK010000281.1:0-5163 GCA_049668445.1 Gemmatimonadota bacterium | reverse complement strand
CCTCAATTACCGGGCGGTGGCGCTCGCGATCGCCAGCGGCGACCTGGTGAGGGTGACGTCGAGGCGGGGAGAGGTGGAGGCGCACGCCCTGGTGACGGAGGTCTCGCCCCCGGGCACCATCAGCATGACCTTTCACTTCCACGAGGCGCCGACGAACGTGCTGACCAACGCCGCCTACGATCCCGTGGCGAAGATCCCCGAGACCAAGGTCTGCGCCGTTCGGGTGGAGCGGGTCCAGGAGCGCTCCTAGTCCTTACCCTCTTCCTGCAAGCGCTTCACGGCCGGGCAGTCCGCGGGCCGCATCGGAGTTCCTTCCCGGACCGACTCGACGAGCGCGTCGCAATGCGATGCTTCCTCCGCGGAGCCGGGCCGGCACATGATCCCCTCGGCACCGTGAACCAGCGCTTCGTAGCAGGCATCGCACCCCTCGTCCGAACGGGGAGCGAAGAAGACAACCCGGTGGTCCCCCAGCGGGAGACGCTCCGTGAACAGGAAGTTGAGTCCCCCCGCCTGGAAATCGGCGACGATCACATCGGGGTCGGCCTCGTAGATCCAGTACGCGTCCTTGTCCGGATCGGTGGAGACGCCGATCACCTGGATCGCCGGATCCTCCCGGAGCTTGTGCGCGATGGCGTGGCCCAGATTCCGTTCGGGAACCAGGACGAAGGTGCGGACGGGGTCATGCTGATCGACGGTCATGCGAAACCTCCTGTCGGATTGTGGTTCCGGCCGCGGAGGTCCGCAAGGTCCTGCGGGTCGGGCGACTTGCGGAATTCGGAATCGAAGGTAGCTCGTAGCTGCTATCCGCTTGGTTGCAGCGGGAGTGGTAGCTTTCGCAGGCGCCTCCCCGTATCTTCCGCGCCCGGAAACGAGGAGAACGCTCGGTTCCGCATCGGGGCGTGGCGCAGCCCGGTAGCGCGCCTGAATGGGGTTCAGGAGGTCGCGAGTTCGAATCTCGCCGCCCCGATTGAGTAAGAGACGGTCCTGTCGGTAGTTACGGCAGGGCCGTCTTCTTCATCGTGGCGGCTGTGTCACGCCAACTGTAACAAGCCTGACCTCATGAGTCAGAGGAGCAAAGAGGGCGCGCTGGTCCTTCGCTACGTATACTAGTGGTACCGCCTCGCTCCTCGATGGAGGGGCACCATGTCAACTACCAACCTGGGTCTCGGATCAATTCCCTCGGGGAACGGGTTCCGCTGGCTAGTCGCAGTACTCGCGGCACTGGCGCTCGCTCGGTGCGGCGGGGATCCCGTTGGACCCAACGGCGGTTTCTCTGCGGTGATCTGGACGATCGAGGACGTCCCAGCCCGTCCACCCCGTCCACGCACCACAAGCGACTACACGGACGTCTGGGTGTACAGTTCAAACCACATTGTCGCCGTGGGCCTCTTCGGCGAGGTACACGTCTTCGACGGAGAGGAATGGGAGGAGGTTTGCTCACGTGCATCGCCCTGCCCAGGTGTCGATCAGGCTAGAAACAAGGCAGTTTGGGGCAGCGCTCCGACAGACATCTACGTCGTCCAAAGACGCCGGATAACACACTTCGACGGCACTTCCTGGACGGTCGTACTCGAGAATCCCTCCCTCTACCAAGACTTCGCGGACATATGGGGCAGCGGTCCAGACGATGTGTTTGTGGTCGGAGCCTCAAAGGAAGTGTGGCACTACGACGGCAGTTCGTGGAGCGCAGACTCAGCGGGGGAGCCGTACACCTTGGCCAGTGTGTGGGGAAGTGGGCCAACGGATGTGTTCGCGGTCGGTGGGGAAGGGAGCATCGTCCACTACGACGGGACCCGTTGGAGCCCGATGGAGAGAGCTACCAGCGAGACCTTGTTCGCGGTTTGGGGAAGCGGCCCGACGGACGTGTTCGCCACGGGATGGAACGGCACTATCATTCACTACGATGGCGCGAGGTGGACCCACCAGAGCAGCGGCACTACAGCTACAATCGTGGATATATTCGGTAGCGGGTCCGACGAAGTCTACGCCATCGGCCATGGCCGCGACGTGCACCCTCTTCTCACCTACGACGGAGCGGGGTGGTCGCAGTACACGGACGGACGTTGGCCCAGGATGAACGCGATCGCCGGGAATGGACAGGGCGAAGTCTACTCAGTGGGCGGAGGTCTCGTCATTCGTAAGGAAGGCTACGACTGGAACGCGCTTCCTGCATCCATGACAGCCATCTGGGGAAGCGATGCCAGGAACGTGTATGCCGTCGGTTCGGCTGGCAACGTCCTGCACTACGACGGTCACGGATGGAGCGATCTGATCGTGAGTCCCTGCTGCTCCTACTTCACAGATGTCTGGGGTAGCGGCGACAACGATGTCTACGTCGTCGGCGACGTCGTTGTGCACTCCGACGGCTCAAAGTGGTCCCAGATTGATGTAGGAACGACCGAACACATCCGCGCGGTGTGGGGTAGCGGGCCTTCCGACGTGTTTGTCCTGACAAGCCAGCCGGAGAGCGAGATCTTCCACTACGATGGTGCCTCTTGGAACCGTGAGTACAGGCTCGCCCTGGGCTACCTGACGGATGTGTGGGGAACTGGTCCAACGAACGTGTACGCTGTTGGCGGCCAAGCAACCATCATCCATTACGATGGCACGACTTGGACCCAGCAGTTTCACGAAACAGATGCGGCTAATAGGGCAACACCTCTGAAGGCAATCTGGGGAAGCGGACCGGACGACGTGTACGTCGCAGGGAGCGCGGCACTGCTTCGCTACGACGGAACGACTTGGCATGACGTGCTGGTTCGCGACGAGCGTGGATACTCGGGTGTGTGGGGCACAGGGCCAAACGATGTGTATGCCCTGGGCTCGAGCGGAAGGATCGTGCACTACGATGGATCGACTTGGGCGGAAGAACCGAATGAGTGGGGCGGCTCCCAATACGATATATGGGGTTTGGCTCCCTCCCAGATGTTTGCGGTCGGGCCGGTGGTCCTGCGAAGAAGACCATGATGTGGGGTCTTGCTTGCCGGGTCCCGCCACGTTTGGTCGAGTTGCTGCACTGCGTGACGAACTGTAACCGTAGCTGTAACGAAATGAGGAGGAATGAGCGCAAGTGTACGCAGGTGAAATCGCTGAAAAGCGCGTGAATGCAACTGTATGCACGTGAGTGCACGTACCGCCACACGAATGGGGTTCAGGAGGTCGCGAGTTCGAATCTCGCCGCCCCGATTGTGTAAGAGACGGTCCTGTCGGTAGTTACGGCAGGGCCGTTTTTTCGCAGTGGAGGCCTTGTCACGTCAACTGTAACAGACCTGAAGCGGGTTTGGCCTTCCCACCGTCCAACATTTCCACGATCTTGCCACTATGACTGACACCCGGGGCTACCAGCGGTTCTTCGCGGAGATGAAACGTCGCCGCGTGTTCCGCGTGATGGCTGTGTACGGCATCGTGGGCTTCGGCATCATCGAGGCGGCGGACGTAATCTTTCCGCGCCTGGCTCTGCCGGACTGGACGGTCACCCTCGTCGTCGGGCTCGCTCTGCTCGCCTTTCCTGTCGTGATGGTGCTCACCTGGGCGCTCGAGCTGACGCCCGACGGACTGAAGTGGACCGACCCGGCGGAGACCGGTGAGATCGACGATATCGTCGCGCAGCCGGCCGGCACTCGCTGGCCCGCAGGGATTCTCGCGCTGCTCGGCGTCCTCGCACTTGTTCTCGGAGCGTGGGTCGGACGGAGTACGGCGCCCGGGACGGACGAAGGCGTGCCGGCCGCGGCCTCCGCAGCGGGGAACGACCGCGGCGCCGAAGTCCTGAAGCTCGCCTACGCCGACCTGGACGCGGATCAGCGTCCCTCGATCGCCGTGCTTCCGTTCGCCGACATGAGCCAGGAGAACGACCAGGGGTACTTCGCCGACGGCATGGCCGAGGAGCTGCTGAACGCCCTCGCGAAGATCCGCGAGATCCGGGTCGGCGGCCGTACCTCTTCCTTCGCCTACAAGGGCCGGGACATGGACCTGCGGGAAATCGGCGACGAGCTCGGCGTGCAGTACCTGGTGGAGGGCAGTGTCCGGAAGCAGGGAGATCGACTCCGCATTACGGCGCAGCTGGTAGACGCGACCGACAACTTCCACGTCTGGTCGGAGTCGTACGACCGGACAATCGACGACGTGTTCGCCGTCCAGGAGGAGATCGCGGGCGCGATCGCCGAGGAGCTCCAGGTCTCGCTCGGCCTGGACGATGGCCAGTCGCTGGTGGCGCCGACGGGCGACCTCGGGGCATACGAACTCTACCTCACCGGGCGGGCCCGGATGCGCGAGCGCGGAGCCGGTGTCGCGGAGGCCGTGGAGTTGTTCGAAGCGACGGTCGCCCGCGATTCGGCCTGGGCGCCCGGATGGGCCGGGCTCGCCCAGGCGTATTCGCTCGTCCCGCACTACGGAAACTTCGAAAGCCGCGAGGAGGAGCTGGATTCCTGGGACGCCTCGCTCGGTGCCGCCGAACGCGCCGCGAGTCGTGCCCTCGAGATCGACCCCCGGAACGCGGCGGCCGAGGTCGCGCTCGGCAACGTCTTTCGGGACCGCTGGGAGTGGGCGGCCGGCGAGCACCACTACCTGAGGGCGCTGGAAATCGACCCGGACGACGTGGAGGCCCACCAGCAGTATGCGGAGTTGCTGGCGAGCACCGGTCGGCTGGACGAGGCGCTGCGCAGCGCCCGGCGGGCCGTGGCGCTCGACCCGACCTCCGCCGTACGACTGAACGCGCTGGGCTATATCCTCGCCGCGAATCTCAGGTACGAAGAGGCCCTTCTGCAACTCCAGCTCGCCCAGGCGCACGGGGGCGCGTTTCGAACGATTTTCAGCAACATCATCCGCCTTCACCTCCACCGAGGCGAGCTGGATCGGGCCGAATCCGTCATGCTGGACGAATTCCTTCCGAGGTTCTTTGACCCCGATCGCGACGCGGAAGGGCGCAGGCTCGTCGCGGAGATGATGGTCGCATTCCGGACGCGGGACGTGGCGGCCTTTGAGTCGTGCTGTCGAGACCTCGGCTGGTTCGCAAACCCGTACATGGTGCTCGGCGATACCGCCCGCGCGCTCGAGGCAGCGCACCAGCGGTTTCTCGACAACCGCGTCCCACCGCGCACCCTGCACATGAAACTGTGGGAGCCGGAATGGGATGGCCGGAGAGCGGACCCCCGGTTCCGGGAAATG
>JBATJK010000280.1:0-1608 GCA_049668445.1 Gemmatimonadota bacterium | reverse complement strand
TGGAGCCTTTGCAGGTCACCTTCGTCGAAGGTCAGGTCTGCGTCGATGGCGAGGCTCGAGGTCATGGCCACGAATGTCCCTTCATCACCCCAGAGACGGTCGGACGAAGGGCGCAGCACCTGCATTGCCGCCAGGACGGAAAGCACAGCGACGATGCCTACGCCGCCGATTGTGGTGGCTACAGACCAGGAGCGGGTACCTGTTGGCGAGGAGCGCACGTCGGTAGGGATACGGCTAGATCGGCACGAGTCTACCGGGAATGACGAGCCTTGTTAATTGGCAGTGACTGCGCAGCCCGAGCCTGACAGAGGAAGAATCGGGTGCCTTCGACCCCACGTCGACCGCAGGGGCTTGTGCTATTCTGGCTCCCCAGGTGAATGAAGATGGCTATTGACCCGGATCTCCTCGAAATTCTCGTCTGCCCGAAGACCAAAGGCGACCTCGAGCTGGTGGACTTGCCGGCTGAGCTCTGCCGCAGCCTCGTGGCGAAGTACCAGGAGCACTTCCGGGACGAAGAGCCCGTGGTGGAGAAGGGGCTCTACTCTCCGGATTCGCAGCTGGTCTACCCGATCGTCTCCGACATTCCGATCATGCTGGTGGACGAAGCCCTGCCGGCCTCGGCAATTGGGCGCTGAGCTCGCCAATGCGGGATCGAAGCCCGCAAACACCCCACAACCCACCGTCCAGATCGGGCCCATGAATCATGCGGGCTAGGTTGGACCAGCTGTTGGTGGAGAAGGGGCTCTTCGAAAGCCGAGAACGCGCCCGTCGAGCGGTGATGGCCGGCAGCGTGATCGTCGATGGGGTGCCGATGGACAAGCCAGGGACCTCGGTTCTGGACACAGCGAAGCTGGAAGTGGTCGGACCCAAGGAGCCATTCGTGTCACGGGGGGGGCGCAAGCTGGCGCACGCCTTGGACCACTTCGGGATCGATCCGACAGGTTGGACTTGCCTGGATGTCGGCGCCTCGACGGGAGGCTTTACCGATTGCCTGCTGCAAAGGGGTGCCGAGCGGGTCTACGCACTGGATGTGGGTCGAGGACAGCTCGACTACAGATTGCGTAACGATAGCCGAGTGGTGACCCTGGAGGGGATCAACGCGCGGTATCTGGAATCGGATGCCGTGCCGGAACCCTGCCAGCTCATTGCAGTCGATGTCTCCTTCATCTCTCTCCTCAAGGTGGTGCCAGCGCTGCTGCCTATACTTCCGGTCGGTGGGTACCTACTGACCCTGATCAAGCCGCAGTTCGAGGTCGGCAGGGAGCTGGTGGGGAAAGGTGGCATCGTGAGGGATGAGTCTCTCCGCCAGCAGGTCATCCGACAGCGCGGCGAAGCTCTCGCTTCCCTGGGACTGGCGCTCATGGGTATAGTTGACTCGGAGGTGGTAGGAGCCAAAGGCAATCGTGAGGCTCTGGCGCTCTTCCAGAAGAACGGATGACAAGTCCCTCCAAGACCCGCAGAATCGCCGTTGTCGCCAAGCGCGTTAGCCCGGAAGCTTTGGAAACCGCTGTCGAGCTGGCCTATTGGTTGGGCCGGCGACAGCTGGGCGTGGCGATGGATGAGACCATCCTGGAGGCCAATCCCGAGCTCCAGGCTGAGGTCTTCGAT
>JBATJK010000279.1:0-8929 GCA_049668445.1 Gemmatimonadota bacterium | reverse complement strand
CACTGGTCCTTTCTGTCGCGGTCACCTGCAGGAACGGACCTTTCTCTGGATTGGTGCACGGCCGGGCTGATCAGGTTCCCATCTCACCGTTCAGCCAACAGGGGATACGCGCTCGCCACGAGGAGGGAGCCGAGCAGGAACACAGGTGCGTAGCCGATCGAGGTGATCAGTATGCCTGCCAGGAGCGGGAACAGGGCTGTGGACAGGGAGGTCGTCCCGACGACGCCTTTGTGCAGCGCACGATTGTCATCGGTGGTGATCTCTATGAACAGGCCATCGAAGGCGATCTTACGTGCCGAGAGTCCAACTCCTATCAGAAAGAAGACGAACAGGAAGATGACCAGCGGACCGCGTACCAGTAAAAGGGCAAGCAAAGGCAGAGAAGCGCCGCAGGCGATGCAGCCTCTGATCACACCTCGAAACCCGTACCGTTTCACTACCCGGGCCCACAACAGGTTCGATGCGATCATGCCTACGATTTGGACGAGCAGGTATGCTCCCACCTGTTGCCCCGTGAGACCATAGTGAGCCTTGGCCAGCACTACGTAGAACGGCATCAGGGTGAGACCGAATCCCGTGAGGTTGACGACGAATATGTAGCGGCGCAGCTCCCGGTCATCCTGCAGGCGACCGGGAATCGACTTCAGGACATCAGCCAAACGATAGGCGTCGCCGGGCGGATCCGCAGACGGCTCGGCAATGACCCAGAAGCCCCACGAGGCAACCAGCAGGAGACCGGCCGCGAGGACGAAGAGCCACATGTAATTAGTCGGGTAGTCGACGCGGGCGAGCACGTTCCGCGCGACGAGAGCCGAGAGGAGAAAGGCCACGCTTGTCAGGACCTGTCGGCTGACGAAGAAGCGGTGGCGTTGCGCCCGGAGAAGCGACTTGCCGACGATGTCCACGTAGGAAACGCCCGCGAAGGTACCTCCGAGGGCGAACGCGAACATGAGTACCAGCACCAGGACGATCACGGCCCTTCCGGGGATCAGCTCGGCTGTGGCAAGGACCACGGCAACCAGGATGAGGGCGACGATCCGGAGGTTGATTCCAAGGAGCAGGAACGCCTTCTTACGGGCCTTCAGGTGCAGGTAACTCGCGAATAGCACCTGCCCCGCGATCGGTGTTCCCACCATGATCGCCGTGAGCAATCCGATGTGAATATCGGTACCGCCCGCGTTGACCAGGAGGGCGGGAAGAATCGTGTTGACATCCGTGAAGGTGAGCGTCAGCGCGAGGAAGGTCGCGTGCCAGAGGAGAGCGTAGTAGTTGCGCGACATCTGGTTCACGGATCTGGAGTCCGGTCCCGGATCACCATACCTGCCACCCCGGTGCTCCTGAGGCTAGTTGTAAGCCTCGCGAGTCTTCGCGTCGGCCATCGTGGGTTTGAGAAACGGCTCCCACGCGGGGTCGTCCCAGGTCCCGAGGCGGGTGTGCATGTCCAGGTACTTGGCCGGAATTGGATGGGTTCCGATAACCACCTCTACCCCGTAACGAACCTCGAGGAAGGCCTTGAACGTCTCGATGTATGGACAGGGGGGATAGCCGACTACGAGTCCCGTGGCCAGGTGGATGACCTCTGCCCCGTTCGTCGTCATCTCCTCGCCGGTGTACTCGAAGTTGCCGCCGGGACATCCGTCGCACGTGGTGTAGCCGACCAGCTCCAGTTCGGTATCCTCGTACCGGTTGAAGGCCCCTTCCCTGTTCCTCATCGCGCGAAAGCACTTACCGCCGGCACACTGGCGGTATCGGTCACAGATGATGATTCCGATCTTCGTCCTGGCGCTCATACGGCCCCCTCAGTGCCCATGTCGATGGTGACTGCCGAGGCCTCGCCCGCCCGAACAGGCCTGCTCCCCGCGCAGTGGCATCAGGACCTCCATCTTGAACTCCTCGACGGCCTCACCGACCGTCGGACTCTGCGTTACGTATACGGGAATCCCGGCCTGGTTGAGCGACTGGAGTGCCCTGCGGCCCAGGCCGGATGCTACGACGGCCTCCACCTGCAGATCCGCGATGCTCGCAGCCGCGTCGCAGGTGCCAGGTTTGTGCGCTTGCTCCCGGTTACTCACCGAGCGCGTGGCCCCGGTCTCGCTATCGACGAGTGTGAACCAGCGTGCACTGCCGAAATGGGCGCTGATGCGACCCGCCAGGCCTGCTTCATCCTCAGTTGGAATGCACAGCTTCATGAGTCTCTCCTTGATTGATCAGGAGCGCCGCATTGCTCAGGAGTGCGCTCAGGACTTTCGATCGGCCCGAGCGAAGGAGCCGCTGAACCGTCCCCCGGGACACTCCCATCTCGTCCCCGGCCTCAGTCTGATCCCGTCCGTCATGATCGCAGAGCCTCATCGCCTCGAGCTCATCAAGCTCCAGGGTAATCGTCTCCAGATCGGACATCGGAATGCTGCGGGGCTTGAAGATCCGGTCGCCGTCATAGCGACGGCAGCGACGTTGCTTCTTCGGCCGAGGCATGCTTACTCCTGTATGTAATGTGCATATGCACATAATATATGCCGACGCGACATGCGTCAAGGGACGGGGTACGTCGGACAAGTGAAGAGCAGATCCTGGCTCATGCCAATCCACGCGACGGAACTCGATCCGGCGTTTGCGGCACTATACTCGTGAGAGTCATCGGATTTGTTCGTATAGCACTGCTGGATGGGGGTGTGCCGTGACGAAGCTCAAGGAAATAGCCCGGGGGAGCATCAACCGAGCGCTGGATAGAGCCGAGCATTGTCGCCTGCGCAACGAGCCGTGGGAGGCGGAGAGTATCTGTCTCGACGTGCTGGAGGTAGAGCCCGAGCACCAGGAAGCGCTGGTCCGGCTGGTCCTTTCGCTGACAGACCAGTTCGAGCAGGACATGAGCCGGCTGGGCGAGGCCCGTGCAGCGGTCGGCAGACTGAAAAACGAGTACGCACTTCGCTACTATTCTGGAATCATCGAGGAACGCGCCGGTAAGGCTCATCTCGCCCGTAACACGCCTGGCTCGGGCGCCTATCGCGCGCTTCAGAAAGCGATGGAGTGGTACGAGAAGGCTGAGGCGATCCACCCGCCGGAGAACGACGATGCGATCCTGCGCTGGAACACGTGTGTGCGAAGGCTCACACGCCTCGGACATATGGACCCGGTCCGTGAGGATCCGGTCAACCCGCTGATGCTGGAATAGAGGGCAAACGGTGGGTCGCTGCCGCGGACGAGGGATATCATGAGCTACATCTACGGCCCCGTGCCATCTCGCCGGCTGGGTCAATCGCTCGGCGTAGATCCGATCCCTTTCAAGACGTGCAACTACAACTGTGTGTATTGCCAGCTGGGGCGGACCACGCCCCTGACGAACGAGCGAAAGGAATACGTTCCCTGTGACGAGATCCTGGCGGAGTTGCGCCGCGCGATCGCCGAGTTGGAACCAACGGACGTCGACTACATCACGATCGTGGGCGAGGGCGAGCCACTCCTGTATTCAAAACTCGGCCGCCTGATTTGCGAGGCGAAGGAGATGACGAACCTGCCGCTCGCCGTGATCACGAACGGCTCGCTGATGTCCGTGCCGGAGGCGAGGGAGGACCTGGCCGATGCCGATGTGGTGATCCCATCGCTGGACGCGGCCGATCAGCAGACATTCCGGCGCATCAACCGACCCTGGCCCAAGCTGAAGATTGCCGACATCATCGACGGTATGGCAACGTTCCGCGAAGAATCCCGGGCCGAACTGTGGATCGAGGTGATGCTCATCCAGGACCTCAACGACACGGAAGAGGCACTGCATGGGCTCGCGTGGGCACTCGACCGAATCCGGCCGGATCAGGTTCATCTCAACGTGCCCGTCCGGCCACCAGCGGAAGACTGGGTGCACGGTTCCGACGAGGACGGTCTGATCCGGGCGCTGACCATCCTGGGGCAGGTCGCCACGGTGGTTTCACCCGACGGCGGGAGCCTGGTTCTGCGAACAGACGTCCACCCCGTGGAAGCTGTCCTGGAGATCATTCCCCGTCATCCTCTGCGGGAGCGGGATCTGATCGTGGCGTTGGAGAGCCACTGGCCGAGTCGAATCGGGCGCATCCTCGCGACCCTGGCCGCGCATCCCGAAGCCCGGCGACGTGTATACAAGGGAGAGGCATTCTGGACGTATGCGGGAGCGAAACACGCGGAGGAATGATGAGCCGGGCCAATACGCCGTTCGACGAGTACGCGCACCATTACGACACGTGGTTCCTGAAAAACCGGAACGTGCTGCAGTCGGAAGTACTGCTCCTGAAACGCTTCCTGGACAATCCAGGCCGAGCGCTAAGCGTCGGCTGTGGGAGCGGCTTGTTCGAGCACATCCTCAGGGGTGAGCATGGCATCGACATCTCTCATGGCGTCGAGCCGGCCGAAGGGATGGCACGAATAGCTGCGAAACGGGGGATGAATGTGAAGCCCGGCACCGCGGAACACCTGCCCTCAGAAGACAACGAGTTCGACACCGTCCTGCTCAATGGGATCACCGGCTACGTAGACGATCTGGGACCAGTGTTCGGAGAGGCCGCACGAGTTCTCAAGCAGGGTGGGCGAATCGTCGTGGCGGACGTGCCGGCCGAGAGCTCCTACGGTCTTCTCTACGCGCTCGTCGGCCACATCGGGTCGTGGGATGTTCCGTCTCTCACGAATGTGGCCCCAGCCCATGCCTATCCTGCGGAGTTCGTGGGCCGTGCCAGGTGGCGAACCACAGGGGAGAAGGCCGAGGTGCTGCGATCAGCCGGCTTTGTCGATCTTGAGTTTGCCCAAACGCTGACGCGCCACCCGAAGTACTCGAACGACTCCGTGGAGGAGCCCATCGACGGGTTCGACCGCGGCGACTACGTGGCTATCCGGGGCCGGAAGGCCTGAACCGAGGTGCCGGCGGTTCTCGCTCCACCGAAAGCTGGATTCGCAGCTACGGGAGACCCACGCGGGACGGTCGGGCCGCGCAGGATCGTCGTACGCGTGTGAGCAGACAGCGGGCTGGCGGGAACCATTCCGCGCCGAAGCGCTACAAAACTGAGGAACGCCAAGTCCTCGAATCGTGGACCCGGCTAACGTGCGCACTACATCGCAACACCGGCTCCTGAAACTTCTCGGAGTTGTTCTCCTGGCCGGGTTTCTTCACGGAAGCCTGACGGTTCAGGTACTGCACGATGCATCTCACGCCCGTTCCTCTTCTTCGCCAGAGGATCCTGACCACCGGAGCCTCGGAGACGGAGCCGAGATTACCGAGTCCTGCGCGGTATGCTCGAGCGTTCCGGCTCGCGCGCTTCCGACTGATCTCGCCGTCACCATCCCGACGTTCGGCATTCCCGTCACCAGCCAGACTCCGGCGGGAGAAAGCCGTTGGAGTTCCACCTGTCTCGTCTCCTTCGAGGCGCGCGCCCCTCCCGTCATCTCCTGACTCGACCGTAGCCCGGAGAGAACCTCGCGCGAGTCGCGAGTCATCGGGCCTGTCCTGTGCAAGAGAGGCTGGGAGGCCTTCACCATGTGCGCGGTGTCACCACGCTTTCTTCGTCCCATGCGGGCGATGCTACTCTGGGCCGTTGTCTTCGGAGCGCCAGGTCCGGGGTCATTGAGAGCCCAGGAGGAGACGGGTCGGGCCACCCTGAGGGGCCGGATAACCGACACGGATGGAGTGCCGCTCGCCTCGGTTCGGGTCTACATCAATTCCCTGGAGCGTTGCACGCTGAGCGGCGTCGACGGAACCTATCTCCTGCAAGATCTTCCTTCTCGCACCCTCAACATTTCATTCGAGAGACTCGGATACGCGACGCTTGCTCTGTCCGTGGATCTGGCCGCGGATGCCAGGCCGTCGCTCCAGGTGCAGTTGGAGATCCGTCCTTTGGAATCCGCTGAGCTCGTGGTGACGGGATCGCCCACTGCCATAGATCCGCTACAATCGCCGTTGAACCTGGACCTGATCTCCGGCGAGCGTCTCCTCCAGGTTCGCAGCCCCTCCCTCGGAAACGTCATCCGGGATGCCGTTCCGGGAACGGCCTCCCTCTACACCGGTGCGCAGGTGGGGAAGCCCGTGTTGCGGGGTCTGACCGGAACTCGGGTCCGTATCCTTCAGAACGGGATCGGGCAGGACTTTTTCGCCTACGGGGCACGGCACGGACCGCAGACGAACCTCACCGAGGCGCAGCGCATCGAGGTGGCCCGAGGGCCGGCAAGCGTGCTGTACGGGTCGAGCGCCATCGGGGGAGCCGTGAACGTGATCACGAAGCACCTCCCGACCCAGGACGGAGGTCACCGGGCGCTGGAGGGACGAGTCGAGATGCAGGGGTACTCGAACAACGAGGAGGTGGCGCTCAAGGGTGAATTGAGCGGCGCCGTTGGTGGGTTCGGCTACCGCGCCGGGCTCGAGCGGAGGACGGGAAGCGATTACCGTGCCCCCGATGGCCCCACGTGGTTCGAGACCGGCACGCCGGGCGATCCCAAGTATACGGGCCGGATCCCGCTCACCAACTTCGACCAGTGGTCGGGTTTTGCGCTGGCGGGCGTCACCGGCGGTTTCGGCACCGCGGAGCTGCTTCTGACCCGATGGCAGAACGAGAACAACTTCCTGCTCCCCGCGGGTGGACCGACGGACAGCAGCGAAGACCCACCGGTCGGCATTGGGCTCAACCTTGCGCAGACGAACCTCTCCGCGAAGGGAAGCGTATTCAGCGGAGCCTGGATCGTGCGTCCCACTCTCAGCTGGGCCCGGGCGCTCCGCCAGGCACCGCCACCCGGGCAGCTGATCGAGGACGATTCCGGCTTCGCCGTTGATCTCTTGAAGGACGTATTCACTACGCGCGTGGAGGCCCTGCATCCCCAGGGCGCCACACTGTCCGGGACCCTGAGCGGGACACTCGGTGTGGAGGTGCAGGTCCAGGACACCGACTCGCGGGGGCCGGTCAAACTCGAGCCCAGCTCCGAGATCGCGAACGCCGCCGTGTTTGTGTTCGAGGACTGGCGGAAGGATTCATGGACGCTCGCGATTGGCGGCCGATTCGACTACCGCAGCCAGAAGGCGGCACCGAACGAGCGCACGACGGATCCGAGCCTACTCGACAACGATTACGCGGTGATGACGGGCTCGCTCGGGGCGAGCTACGAGCCAACGCCCGGAGTCGTGCTGGCCGCAAACATCGGTAGCGGATTCCGGGCCCCCGACATCTTCGAGCTATATGCGAGCGGCGTGCATGGTGGCGTCGCCGCGATCCAGCTCGGGGAACCGACTCTCGATCCGGAGCGCTCGCTGAACATCGATCTGGGAATACGTCTCCGCACTGGACTCCTGACGGGCGAGGTCACCGCGTACAGCAACCGAATCGACAACTATGTCTTCCTGCGCAACACGGGGGTGACGGGCGAGGAAGGTTTACCCGTGTTCGTGAACGACCAGACCGACGCCAGGCTCACGGGAATCGAAGGCTTCGTCCGGGTAGCGGTCCTCCCGTGGCTAGACCTCGGAGCAGGCGGGGCGGCGCTGGACACGTCGGGCGACGACCTCGAGGATGCTGAGTCGGGAGCGGACGGGTCGTTGCCGCTCATTCCTGCGAACCAGATGGAGACCCTGCTGCGCGTCCATCGGCCACGGTTGGGCTCTTTGATGGGGCCATTCGCGGAAGTTCGAGTTCGGCGAGTGTTCGACAAGAACTCGGCGGGCTGGTTCGAACCGTTCTCCCAGTATGACGTGATCCCGTTCGGGACGGCCTCTACGGACGCGTATTCCGTGGTCCATCTGAATGTCGGCGGTTCGCTGGAGCTCGGTCGGACGGCGCTCGACCTGTATTTCGGTGTCGAGAACCTGCTCGATGAAACCTACAGGGACTTTTTAGACACATATAAGGGTTACGCACTTTCGCCGGGTCGAAATTTCATCGCGAGAGTGGGGGTCTCGTTCTAATTTCGTTTTGGGAAGTCCGATCAGGCCCGGAGTCTCACATGATTCGACCAACAGGATTGACCGAAGATGGAAGCGCTTACACTGCATAGACTTCATTTTGGGTTTACGATCACCTATCACTACCTGTTCCCCCAGGTCACCATGGGCCTCGCGCTGCTCATCTTCGTCCTCAAGAGCATGGCCCTGAGGGGGGTCCCTTTCGCGAACCAGGCCGTCCGGTTCTGGCTCAAGATCTTCGGGGTGACGTTCGTAATGGGGGTCGTGACCGGCATCCCCATGGAGTTCCAGTTCGGGACGAACTGGGCCCGCTTCTCGGGCGGTGCAGGTGGAGTGATCGGCCAGACGCTGGCGATGGAGGGAGTCTTCGCGTTCTTCCTGGAGTCATCGTTCCTCTATCTGCTGCTGTTTGGAGAGCGGCGGATCGGCCAGCTCGGACACTGGATCGCCTCACTGCTCCTATTCGTCGGAACCTGGCTTTCCGGCTACTTCATCGTCTGCACGAACTCGTGGATGCAGCATCCGGTGGGCTACTCGGTACTCGCCGACGGTTCGATCCAGCTCGAGAGTCTGGCGGCCTTGCTGACGAACCCGTGGGCCTTCGCTGCGTGGATTCATACGATGACCGGGGCGGCGATCACGGGCAGTTTCGTGATGGCCGGGATCGGCGCCTACTACGTGCTTCGCGGCGAACACCTGGAAGTGGCTCGCAGGTGGACCTCGGTAGCAGTGGTCACGGGGTTCATTGCGAGCATGGCCGCCGCCGTTCCGACGGGTGACATCCAGGCGAAGCTGGTGCACGACAAGCAACCGGTCACCTTCGCGGCGATGGAGGGTCATTTCCATACCGAGGACAGCGCTCCGCTGATCTTGCTCGGACAGCCGGACATGGACCGGCTCGAACTGGACAATCCTTTGGTGTTGCCTGGAGTACTGTCGCTCCTCACGCACTACCGGTGGGATTCGACGGTGACGGGACTGAGCGACTACGAGCGCGATCTGTGGCCCGACAACGTCCCGCTGCTCTACTAC
>JBATJK010000278.1:0-4237 GCA_049668445.1 Gemmatimonadota bacterium | reverse complement strand
CGCCATAGGTTTCCTCGACCTGATCGAGCGTCGGGAGAACACGCACGCAGAACGGACATTCGAAGTCGGAGAACTCGACCAGAGTGATCGGCGCATCCTCAGGACCCCTGCTGGGACCGATGGCCTCCACCTCGATGCGAGCTGGCTCGAGAAGGTTGCGAACATCGTACTGAGCTCGCAGTTGGGCCAGGTAGACCTGCATGGCCACACCGCGCTGTTGCCGATTCAGGAAGTCTACGATCTGGGGAGCGACGCTGTCCCGCGGAGCGTTGTTCAGCTGCTCACGGTAGGCCTGATAGATGGAGTCGATCTGGTGATCCGTAGGCTCGGGAAGCTTCGAAAGGACTTCCCGCGCCACCAGAGCGTCCGCATCGAGTCCTTCCTTTTCGGCCTCCAGGTTCACGAGTCGCGTGTCGATGGCCTCGGCCAGGGCGCGCTCGGTAATGTCGTGTAGCTGCTGCTTCGCCTGGATGAACTGGTCCGGGGCGATCTCCTCGACTTCCTGTCGGGTGACCTCGTACCCATCGACCGTAGCCAGTACTTCGCCTTGGGTGGCCTGTGGCAGCAGCGTCGCTGTCTGCGGCCTCGATATGCCCCACGTGATCAACGCCGTAAAGGCGATGAGGGCGATCACGGGCCAGATTCCGATCTTCATGTCTATTCCTTCGTCGTCGTGCGATCCGGTGCCCTCGGATGCGCTCATTAGCACTTCAATATCAGCTTAGGGAACGGCCGCGAAGCTAGACGCGTTCCCGCCGGCCAGCAACTTGGGATGAAAGAAAGAAGCCCACCAGAATCACTCGAGGGGTCTGACTTCGAAGGGTGACAGATGACAAACGCCCGGCGTGATACCGGGCGCCGGCTGTCGGAAAGGTGCGCCAGGGGTGGGCCCAGTCCCGCGGGCTGCCTACTGCTTTGGTGCCGCCCCCTTCTTGCCCGCAGACTTCGATTGCCCGCTCGGTTTGGGCTGAACCGACCGGACATTCCTTGCAGTGGGACGAGTCGCGCCTGGCCGACTCCTCGCCGAGGGTGTGCGATCAATCCCGGTCTTGATGCGGTTATTGAACACCCGGGGATTCGTCGATTCGAAGGCCCTGGGTGAGTTCGATCGCAGGCCTGTCGGGGGGCGGCTCAGATCCGTGCCACTCCGCAGACCGTTCCCTTTTCGAGTTGGCCCCATGCGGTTGATTTCGGGTCTTGTCAGGCTCTTTTGGCGGGCCCTCTGAATGCTCGTGGGCTCGAACAGAGTCTCGACCGGTCGTGTAGGCATTACGGGATCGATCGATGGCCAGTGCGGGGCTTCCCGACCGGACGGCTCGCTGTTCTCTCCATCGGCACTCACCGTCACGACAGGAGCAGTTCGTACCGGATGGACGAGCGGCCGCGTATCGTCTCTGGTGCTGATATCGGCAGGGGGCCTCCAGTCGTCACGACCCTGGCCGGGGCGATGATCACCGGAAGTGGCGGTCCGACCGCCGTCCCAGACAACCGGAGCAAACGGCGTGCGGACCTGGGGCCCGAATCCGGACGCCCAGAACATGTGCCTCGGGCTGAAGAACCACGGATCCCAGAAGAGATCCCAGGCTCGGGACCTCGACAGTCGCTGGCCCGGGAACCACATCCACCCGCCAGGAACGAGATCCCACCCGGCGTAACCGTAGGGAAGCCAGCTGCCGAACCGATTCGGCGCCCACCCAAGTCCACCACACCCGTAGCCCGCCTGGCACCTGAAGTACGCCTGCCAATCCGGGCGCGACGTTGGCCAGAACGCCCACATCCCTTGATGCCGGACCCAGATTCCGCCTTGATGGCTGAAGAAGCTGTTCGACGACAGGGCAGATAGGTGGTAGCTGAGAGGTTTGTCGGCCGATAACCCTGAGCGGACCAAGTCCTGGGAGACCGCGCCATCCGGAGCCGTGAGCAGAAACCCCAGGCCGATCAGTGTGGCCCCGATCGCGCTGTGTGCTCGTCTACATCTCATCCTGCACCTCCAGCCGATGCCACACGGATGCCTGTTGTCACCCAGTGGTACGCGATCGTGTGCGGCCTGTTCCGACCTCGATGCAAAGAAGCCACGCCGACCGGCGTGGCTTCTCATGCGCCCGACAGGATTTGGCGTCGAGGCGGAGCCGAGACATTCGAGTCCCGTCAGGGGCGAGACTACCTGTGACCTTCTGCTCCGGCCCAGATATACCCCGATGCGAAGAAGCCACGCCGATTGGCGTGGCTTCTCATGCGCCCGACAGGATTTGAACCTGTGACCTTCTGCTCCGGAGAACGTAATTCCGCGCCAGCCAGCAACGGTAAGGCGCGGAAGTCAGGCATTTCCAGGGGTCTGGGCGCGGTGAGCAACGGTGAGGCGCGGCCAGCAATGGCACAATTTGCGTCACATCGGGAAAGGCTTGCTTGACCGCCCAATGCCATCCATAGGAAGGCCGCGACGCTTGTCGAACCTTCCGATGCAGGTATGGCGTAACCAGCAACCAGACAGCAGCCTGCGGTACGCGTTTGACGCTCACTTGACTGCGTTCCGGTATACTCACGGTGCCCCCTCCGATGACTGGAGGCGAACCGTGAATCGATGCCTGATGCTCTGCCTCTTTTGCCTTCCGTTGGGTGCCTGTGACACGGGGCCCGCGGAGCCCAGTCGTAGCACGACCGACCCATACGACACGAGCACGTCGCTTCGGATCTCCGGGACAGTGGTCTGGCCCGACTGCACCCCGGCACGCGCAGCAAGGGTCACCCTCTATGTCGAAGACTGTACTGGCGTCGTCTGGGACGCCTGTCCCAGAGTGGCGCGGGTAGGCACGCAAACACGAGCGAACGGTAGCTACACGATCGAGGCCACTCTGGATGACTGCGCCCGGCTCGACCTGGTCCTGTGGGCCCAGACCCCGGTGCCAGACAGTGCGGGCCTCATTCACCGCAGCTTCAACGTGGAGGGCACGTGTGAGGCCGTGCAGGCGCACGATTTCGTTCTTGGAGACTTGGAGCAGTGCGTCCCCGAGGGCTGACCCGCTCACCCGTCCCCCTCCCTGGACTGGAGGTGAACCGTGATTCGATACTGCCTGCCCACTGCTCTCGCTTGTGTAATGCTGTACACGGGGTGCGGAGCCGACAATCCATCGGGGCTGGACGACTCCCAGTATGTAGAAGGAGAGGTATCCTTTGAGGGACACGTAACATCGGCAGTGGACGGCACGCCGATTAGCGGTGTCCACGTTGGCCTCTACCACATTCCCGAAATTGAAGGGGTGATGTACTACTACGACTACCAGTTTCAGACGTGGACGGATTCGGCCGGTTACTACCAACTTGGCCCGAAAAGATACAGCGGGCGCTGGTACTGTCCGGGAGGAGTGTGGCTCCAATCTCGATGCCAATACAGGCCGCCAAGCGATGCGATGTGCACTCACGACTGGCAGGACAGCGAGCGCGTTGACGTGACTCCGTGCACGCCCGGTGAGTACACGATTGACCTGCAACTCACGCCCAAGTAGCCCGCTCACTCGACCACCTCGGGAGGGAGGTGAACCGTGTTCCGTCGCTTGTTGCTGGTCACGCTCTTGCTGGCTATTCCTGCCGGGGGCTGTGAGAACCCGAGTGAGCCTGTTGGTACACAGGTGTCCAGTCCCGACCCGCCGTCGGAACGTCCTCCAGATCCGCCGCCGGAACGTCCGCCAGATCCGCCACGAGAACCAACGCCCGACTCCGTGTGGCTCCAGATTTCGGGGACAGTTCTCGATCCCAATGGAGAGCCAAGAGCGGGGTTGACGGTTCGGTCACTCGATTGCATGCCCCACTTCTCCGGGCCGTATCTGCTCGGTTGGTTCTGCGGGCCGGGAGAGGAAGCCATTACCGAAGAAGATGGGTCGTATGCACTGCCGGAGAACCTCTCGCTCTGCTTCCTCGGCGGAGCTTCATGGGACATCGTAATCGAAGTGTGGGAGCTAGTCGGCGACGAGTACTGGGTAGGGCATTCCGGCGGTCCTTCCCTGCCGAAGTGCACACCCAATCCGCAGTTCATTCAGCTTGACCTCTGCATCGCCCGGTACGGTCCCGAGGAGCGACGTACGCCAGACTGGATCGATGCGATGATTCCACCGTGTCAGTATTGAACCGCGAGTCCGCCACCCTCACGGGCAACGGAGGTGAACCGTGTTCCGTAACCGTCCTGTCTCGCTGGCCCTGGTCGGGATGTTCGTGTGGGTGACTGCCTGCACTTCCTACAAGC
>JBATJK010000277.1:0-4336 GCA_049668445.1 Gemmatimonadota bacterium | reverse complement strand
CCCCGACTCCGCCGGCCCGCAGGAGCTCGAGGTTCGTGTGGCCGGGAACCGGTGCGTTGAGGTCATACGCCTCCACATCCATCGGCGCCTGCACGGAAGCCCGGATCTCCCAAGGGAGGTCGTTGTGGCCGTCGAAGACCGGCGTGCGGGCCAGGATCTCACGGGCGCGTGACAGGGGATCTCCAGCCGTCTCGCTGCTCACCTGGGAGTCGGCCTGCTCCCCTCCACACGCCAACACACCCATCGCCACGGCCAGAACGGGCCACAAACCTCGTCTCATGCATCCTCCGAGTTCACTCGACATCCGCCAACTGAGTCGGGGCAACGGTACCGCGCCACCAGCCGAGAGCGCAAACGCTTCATGGCACCGGAGTTGCAGCCTTCGGGGCAGCCGTGGGCACTTACCCGCGCCTCCTGGAGGCGTTGTGCCCACCTTAACGCGTTACCCGTGAGACACTTATCGATTCACGCACGACGTTTCAAGCCGTACGGGCGGGGACGTCGGGAACACAGCGAGGCATTGCAAAATGAAGACCTTCCTACGTATGGCCCTGCCCCTGGCACTTCTGATCGCTGCTCCGTTGCAGGCCCAGACGACGCTTGGCGTGAAGGGCGGAATCAATGTCGCCAACATCAGTACCAACGTGGAGGATTTCCCCGACATCATCGATTCGAAGACCGGATTCGTGGGCGGCGCCTTTGCCACGTTCGGCCTGGGCAGCCTGTTCGCCCTCCAGCCTGAGCTCCTGTACTCACAGAAGGGCTTCGAGGCCTCCGAGGGGGTCCTTTCCGCTCAACTCGGTACCAACTACATCGAGATTCCGGTGCTCCTCAAGGCCCAGTTCAAACTGGCCATGCTGAGACCCGCCATCTACGCGGGTCCCGTCCTGTCCCTCGAAACGGGCTGTACGGTGAGCATCTCCGACGTTTCCGTGGACTGCAGTGATGACGAGGGCTTCGTCGACCGGAAGACGAGCGAGTGGGGCGCCGCGTTCGGGGCCAACCTCGACTTCATCCTGGGTCCGGTCATCCTGATCCTCGACGCCCGCTACCAGCTGGGACTCACGAACCTCGCCGATGTCCCGGACTCCGACGAGGAAGTGAAGAACCGCGTCTGGCAGATCATGGCAGGAGTCGGCTTCACGCTGTAGCGCAGGAATCCCTGACGCAGGGCGACCGCCCCGAAACGGTCGGCCCGGCGAAGCGCACGCCCGTCGGCCCCTGGCCGGCGGGCGTTCTGCGTTGTGGCATCCTCCTCACCCACCCGCCTCATCCTGTATATTGGGATACTGGATTCCACCATTCTCACGGAGTGATGACATGCGTATCCCTGCAAGGCTCAGGGACCTGGTCCTGGGCGCTACCGGCGGCATCTTCCTGGCAGGCATGCTCGGCCTCGTCCCGGGCGACACGGCCGCGACGGCGGACCGGCCGGCCGAGGTCGTCGAGACCGGCGGCTTCGCCTTCACCTTCGAGCGCACCGTACCGGGCTCTCCGCGCGCCACATTCGACGCGCTCACCGGAGACATAAGCGGCTGGTGGGATCACTCGTTTTCCGGCAACCCGCACCGGCTGTACATCGAGCCCCGACCGGGTGGAGGGTTCTACGAGCTGTTCAACGAGTCCGGTGACGGGGTGCGCCATGCCGTGGTCACGGCTGCGGAACGCGGCGCACTGCTGCGGCTCGAGGGTCCCCTCGGACTGGCCGGGCACGCCCTGTACGTGGTGGCCACGTACGAACTGGCTGAGGTCGGACTCGAAGGCACGTCCACCAACCTCAAGGTCTCGGTGCACGCTGCTGGAGAGATGCAGGACGGGTGGGCCGAAACGGTCGAAGACGTCTGGCACCACTTCATCGACGAACGCTTCGTTCCCTACGTCGAAGCCGGGGGAGTGGCCGGCGACTGAGGTCGGCTAGACGTCGATCGCCACGTTCGGGTGAGTGAAGTGCAGACTCACCTGGACGGGGCGTCCCAGGATCGTCGCCGCGGCCTCGCGGTACACCTCCGCCTGGATTTCGTACGTAGCCGCGGTATCCGGCACTTCTTCCGACTCGATTACGTGCGTCTTGAAATCGACGATCCGTGGGACCCGGGCAGGGTCGTCCTCCCGGCCCGGGTGGAAGAGGTCGTACGCGCCGAGGCGCCATTCCCGGGGTCCGAGCAGGTGAAGGAACGGCAGTTCGCGCCAGTGCTGTCCCTCCACGTAGTGAGCCCATTCCGGACTGCGTACCACCGCCTCGATTTCCTCCAACAGGGCCTCGCGATACGCGGAACCGGGCTCCAGCAGGATCTCGGATTCCGGAGCGTCCAGACCGGCGATCGCCTCACCCAGAATGCGCGCGAGTTCCGACTCTGCTTCCAGGCGCTCGAGCACGGTGTGAATCAGGGTCCCGCGAATCCTGGCGGGTAGTCGGGCAGCGGAATCCGGCTGCAGGGCGAACTCAGGCCCGGGCACCACCCCGTGCCCGTAGCGCAACGTCCAGGCTTCGGGATCCAGTCGCCTCATCCGAAGCTCGGTAGCCGAGGTCGAGAAGCTGAAGCGCGGCCCTTCAATCGGCCGGGTGATGGGGGGCGCCGGGCGAGCCCTCAGTCCTTCCATCCACCACAGGTCGACGGGTGCGGGCGCCAGGGTCTCCTGGATCGGGCTCGGCGTCCGGTACAGGACCAGGGGCACTTCGGCGACGGATCCGCCGGCCGAGTCCGACTCGACGCTCGCCTCCGAATCCGAGCCCCGCGGCGCAAACATGTTCAACTGCCCCCGGTCGTCCTCGGGTGCGTGATCGAACCCGAATGCGTCCAGTTGCCGGCCCGTGCGCGTAGCTGAATCGTCGTCGGTGGCCGGATCCAGGCGGCGATCGCGCGCCTGCCCCTCGGCGGACGCGTCCCCTTCTCGCAGAGCCGGCGCTTCGTGGGCCTCCACCGCCCCGTCGAGACCGCCCTGCAGCCACTCCGCGTAGCCCCTCGGCTTCTCGGTGGGACCCGAGATGACCAGGCGGTCGCGCGCCCGGGTTGCCGCGACGTACAGCAGCCGGGCCTCCTCCGCGTGCTCCTCGGCCAGGGCCGTCTCGAACGCGCGCACCGATCGGGCTCCTCGCTCCTTCTGGTTGCCCATGTACACCGGGCCGAGCGACGAATCGCTCCAGTACGCGCCGCTGAGTCGTCCACCCGAGTCGGGTCCGCTGCGCGTGCCCGCCAGGATCACGATAGGCCATTCGAGGCCCTTCGCGGTGTGGATGGTGCTCAGGGTCACGGCGACATCGTCCTGGCTGGTCAACGGAGCCTGCGGGATGCCCGTGTCCTGCTCGCCCCACCGGTCCCAGAGCCTGAGGAATCCACCCAGAGGAAGGTGGCGGTAGTCCTCGAGCAGGGCCTGGAAGCGCTCGATGTTCGCCAGCGCTTCCGCCGCATGCTCCCGGAGCAGAAGGTGAAGCCGATACCCCGTCCTCTCGAGCACCCGACCCAGGATCTCGCCGTGATCCGCCCTGTCGACCAGGAGATGCGCCTGGTCGATGGCCTCGAGCCCCTCGCGCAGGGCCCACATCTCGACCTCGTGCACCTGAGCGCTCTCGGGTGCCGGGAACGGCTCCATCTTCCCCGATTCGACGAGCGCCAGGTACGCTCTGGCCTGCTCCAGGTAGGCCGGCCGGCGTGCGGCGGCTCGCACCTGCGGATCGATTCGCAAGCGGGCGAGAACCTCGTCACGAAGCCCCACGAAAGGTGACCTGAAATAGGCAAACGCCCTCAGGTCGTCGCTCGGATTGTCCACCAGGCGCAATGCCGTAAGGACGTCGAGGATCTCCTGCCGGTCCGTGAGGTCCCCGGCCGAACTGTTGTAGAACGGTACGTCGTACTGACGGAGCCCGTCCTCCAGGCCACGCAGCACACTGCGCGTCCGTGCGAGAATGGCGATGTCACTGAACTGGCAGGGGCGGCACGTTCCCGTGTCCGGATCGCGCACGACCTCGCTGTCCACCAACTGGCGAATTCGCGAGGCGACAAGTCGGGCTTCCGCCAGTTTGACGTCGTTCCCGTTCTTGTCGTTCACGAGCCACTCGAGACCGCCGGCCGCTGTCCGCGTGACGGCTGAGCGCAGCGACACGTACTCGACCGCGCTCCGGGGCGAGAACTCCCTCAGCTCGTCCGCTCGCTGCGACATGACGGGCCCGCAGACGCGATTCACGAAGTCCACGACCTGTGGCTCGCTGCGGAAGTTGTGGCTTAGATCCAGGAGCTCGCCCGTGCGAGCGAGCGATGCGCGCACGTCGTTCCAAACTCCGATGTCGGCGCCGCGGAAACGGTAGATGCTCTGCTTGGGATCGCCGACCAGGAAGAGC
>JBATJK010000276.1:0-21913 GCA_049668445.1 Gemmatimonadota bacterium | reverse complement strand
GCTGGAAGTCGTTCCATCGGGTGAGGTCCAGCGTGCCACTCAGTTCCAGTCGCACGTAGTCCGTGGTCTCGTTCGCTCCGTACAGGGAATCGGTCGGGAAGTCGTTGAAGATCGACTGCGACGTCGCAATCGGGTCGCCGATCTGGTTGTGTTCGTAGGCCAGACCTCCCGCGAGCATGAATGACGGGGTCACCGTCAGACCGGTGCGCGCCGCCACATCCCACCAGTCGCGCCGATAGAACGCCCGGTCGTCCGCATCGGTCTGCGCTCCGATGCCGTAGAAAGGTGTCTGCGCATCCCGCTGCCACTTGGCTTCGGTGGCCAGCCATGTCGTCCGGCCGTTCAGGAGGAGTCCCGTCCGGTAACGCTGGGAAAGGCGCCGGGAAACCGCAGCATGAACGTAGAACGGGTAGAAGCGATCGAACTGCAGTTCCAGCGCCGCGGCGCTCCGCGGACCGATCGTGGAGCGGATCGTCGGCCTGGCGCCCCACTCCGACATGGCCCGGTAGGCTCGCATGAGGGCGCTCGGGGGTCGCGGAGCCGTGATCTGGCCCACCAGCCAGGCGGGCAGACGAACGAGTACCAGATCCAGGGGCCAGCCGATGATCTTGAGCGGGAACTCGACCACGTCCACCCAGTCCGCCGAGTACTGGGCCGGTGGACGCCGCAGGGTGTCGCGGATCGCCTGCGCCTCGGCCGGAGTGACCGGTCCGCTCGGGATCGTGTCGATCGGCGCCGCGGAATCGGCTGGCTCGGGGGACGGCTCCTGGCCCCGGGCAGAACGCGGCAGGACGCCACTCGACAACCAGAGAGCGAGAAGCACTGCGGAGAGACAAACCCACTCTATTCGCGGCGCAGGCCTCATCGCGAACAACGCCCGGGCAATCCCTCGGCCGTACCGGCGTACCGTCGCACGCTGAACTCGTCCACTACCTGACCGTCTCGATTGATCGTGCGTCCCCGGATGCGGTCCGCTCCGACGGTCAACTCGACGTATTGGTAGACCCTCTGCGCGGTCGCGAGCAGCGTCGTGTTCGTGATGTCACGCGCGTAACGGGAAGCACCGCCTCCACCAGACAGCACGTGGACCGGTCCGCAACCGTCATCTACCCGCCGCCCGTCCCGGACGGGCCACGTTCGCTCGTAGTGGTGATCGTGCCCCGCCGTGACGAGATCCACTCCATAGCGTTCGACCAGGGGCAGCATCGCGGCGCGCAGGTCCCGATCCTGTTCGTGCCCACTGATCCCGATAGCATGGCTGTACAGGGGATGGTGCTGGAAGGTGATAATCCAGTCCACCGTGCTGTCAGCGGAGGCCTCCCGGAGGACGTCCTCGAGCCACTCGAACTGTCTTCCCTTTCCATCGCGCAGATCGGCTACATCGTCCGTCTTGCTGGACGTGTCGATGGAGACGAATTGGATCCGGCCCCAGCGGAACGAGAAGTATCGGGCCCCGGAGAACGGCTCCGGCCACAGGAACGCACCGTCGTAGGAGCGGCCACCGTCCGCCCGAATGTCGTGGTTTCCGACCGACGGATAAAAGGGAGTGGAGGCGAGAGTCGGTGCGTACACCCGGAAATGGCGTTGGGTGAACTCCTCCTCGGACCCGTCGTTGTAGGCGATGTCCCCGACGTGAATGGACAGATCCCAGTCGTCGCGCTTCATCTGACGGGCTAGATCGATCTGTTGGGCACCACCCCACCCGGAGTCGCCAAACAGGAGCACGCGCACGTCTTCACCCACGGTTCCCTCAGGTGGCGCCGTTCGGAACAGGCTCGGGCCCGCCCGGGTCCCACCAGCGGAGACCACGTATTCCACGGTGCTCGCGGGCGGCAAAGACGCGAAGTCAACCCGCCGCGTACCGTAGCGGTGTTCGGCCACGGTTGTTCGAGTCCAGGCGCTGTCGATCACGGGAACTCGATACCATGCGGTATCCGCGGACCCGGGCTGGCTCATCCAGAGTGCCGAGGCGCTGCTGTCGGTGACCTGCTGAACGTACGGCATGCGAACGAAGGGCGGTGGCGTCGGTGGGAGACCGACCGGATCGACAGGTTTGGGGTAGCAGGCCCCGAGACCGAGAACAGCAGCGCCGAGGATTACGCGTAAAACGCGCCCTGTGCTCTCCAGGGGACTGCATTCACTGCCTTGTTGGCGGAACTGGCTCATGTCGATGACTCGTTCCATGCCAGAAGGGCGCACACCGGACCGTTTCGGACACTCGAAGCAGGCCCGGTTCCTGCACAACCAGCGGCTGACACGATAGAATACGATGAGGGCCGATCATCCGCCGCCCCCGAGGCGAACGAGATCGAGTTCGACCACACCAAACGGGAACGAGATCGCAGATCATGCACGATCAGAAGAATACAGCTTCCTATTCCCTGTTCCAAGCAGAATCAGAAGATATTCCCACGGGAATGGAGGACGTTCACATCGCGTGGGAAGAGGGCGACGAGCTCGAAGACGACAAGGAGGAGTCGCTGGAGGAGCGAGCCCGGCTCCCCGTGCTGCCACTGCGCGGCACGGTCGTGTTTCCGTCCGTCGCCGCACCAATCGCCGCCGGTCGTGAGAAGACCCTGGCGGCGATCGAGCATGCCCTGCAGGGATCCAAGCGTCTGATCGCCATATCGCAACTGGACGCCGAGACAGAGGAGCCGACACCGGAAGGGCTTTTCCGAATCGGTACCATCTGTCGCATCGCGCAGATGCAGCGGGTCCCGGGTGGCATCCAGCTCGTGGTGCAGGGCACCGGGCGTGGCGCGGTGCTCGAGTTCACTGAGCGGGGCGAGTTTCTCGAGGCCGTCGTACGGCGTATGCAGGACATGCCGCCACTGGATGAGGAGGACTCCGCTTACACGGCCCTGCACAAGGAAGTGCGCGAGCGCGCGGCCCAGTTGAGTCGGCTTCGCGGAGTACCCAAGGAGATCGTGGACCATCTGCTGGGCGGCGTCACCAACGGCGGCGAACTCGCCGACCTGGTGGCGTTCTATACCGAGCTCGAGGTGCCCGAAAAGCAGGATCTCCTGGAGACGCTCTCGGTGGAAGATCGCCTGCGGAAGCTCCTCCTCCACCTCCAGCGCCAGATCGGGGTGCTCGAGGCGCAGGCCCAGATCCGCAGCAAGGTCCAGGAGGAGCTCGGTGAACGTCAGCGCGAGGTTTTCCTGCGCGAACAGATGAAGGCGATCAGAAGTGAGCTCGGAGACGACGCGGACCAGGAGGAAATCCAGGAACTCCGAGAGCGGCTCGAGGCCCTCGATCTTCCTGAGGAGGCGCGTACCGAGGTCGATCGGGAGCTGCGCCGGCTGGAGCGTATCCCACGGGAAGCCGCGGAGTCTCAGGTCATCCGCACCTTCCTCGAGACGGTGGCCGACCTCCCGTGGAGCGAACGCACCGAAGACCGCCTCGACCTGAAGCGGGCCGAGGAAATCCTGGAGCGGGACCACTACGGCCTGTCGGACGTGAAGGACCGGGTTCTCGACTTCCTGGCCGTTCGCAGCTTGCAAGAGCGCCGCAATCACGCTCACGACGACGAGAGTGACGAGAGCGCGGATGAGAACGCCTCGGACGCGGACGCCGGGGCGGAAGAGGGGTCAGACGTCGAATCCGGGCGTAAGAGCCCCGGGCAAGCGGACGACCGAACCGGACAGACGGTTCTGTTCGTGGGCCCCCCGGGCACGGGTAAGACGTCGATCGCCAAGTCGATCGCCGACGCGATGGGCCGCAAGTACGTGCGCGTTTCCCTCGGCGGGGCGCGCGACGAGGCGGATATCCGGGGTCACCGGCGCACGTACGTCGGAGCTCTTCCGGGCCGCATCATCGAGGGCTTGAAGCGGGCTGGCAGCAAGAACCCCGTATTCCTGCTGGACGAGGTGGACAAGCTGGGCGTCTCGTTCCAGGGAGATCCGTCGGCCGCACTGATGGAAGTGATGGACCCGGCGCAGAACGACGCCTTCGTGGATCACTATCTCGGCATCCCCTTCGACCTGTCCGACGTGATGTTCATCGCCACGGCGAACTTCCCGCACCAGATCCCCGGTCCCCTGAAAGACCGGATGGAGGCGATCGAGTTCGTCGGGTATACCGCTCAGGAGAAGCTCGAGATCGCGCGGCGCTACCTGCTGCCACGGCAGTTGGACCAGAACGGCCTCGACGAAGATCAACTGGAGCTCACGGCCGATGCGCTCGAGGTCGTGGTGTCGAGCTATACGCGCGAAGCCGGCGTGCGGAACCTGGAGCGTGAGCTGGGCTCCATCGCTCGGAAAAGTGCCAGGAAGATCGCCAGCGGCGACGCCGAGTCGGTCCGGGTGGATGTGGACGACCTGCCCGACCTGCTCGGGCAGCCCAAGGTTCACCCCGAGAAGAAGCTGGCCGTGGATACGGTTGGCGTTGCGACCGGCATGTACTACACCCCGGTGGGCGGCGACATCATGCGCATCGAGTGTTCTGTGATGGAGGGCAAGGACGGCCTGGTTCTAACCGGACAGCTGGGCGATGTCATGAAGGAGAGCGCGCAGGCCGCACTGACGTACGCGCGCAGCCACGCCGAAGCGCTGGGAATCGGCGACCAGATGCTGAAGGACCAGCAGATCCACATCCACGTTCCGGCCGGTGCGGTGCCCAAGGAAGGACCGTCCGCCGGGGTGGCCATGGCCATGGCGATGATCAGCGCCCTGAGCGGAAGACCGGTGGCCGCCGACCTGGCGATGACCGGAGAGCTCACCCTGACCGGACGGGTGATGGCCATCGGCGGTGTGAAGGAGAAGGTGCTCGGTGCCCTGCGCGCCGGGATCCGGCGGATCGTTCTACCGAAGGACAACGAGGGCGACGTCAGCGAACTGCCGGATAGCGTGAAGGAGTCCCTCGAGTTCGTGTACGCGGAAACGCTGGACGACGTGATGGCGGTGGCCCTGGGGCCGGCCTCCGACTGACGAGCAGCGTCTCTCAGGCGGTGCTCACAGCCCGAGCGCCGGCAGCAGATCGCCCGGCTCGTCCAGCCACAGATCCGGCTCGGTCGGTTCGAGCTGGGCGCGCGAGTAAGGGCCCCACAGGGCGGCGGCGGTGAACACGTCCGCCGCCCGACCCGATCGCATGTCGTGCGTGCTGTCCCCCACGAACATGGCCGCGGACCCGGTGACACCGGTCAGTTCCAGGGCCTTCAACACCGGCTCGGGCTCTGGCTTGTAACGCTCCACGTCATCGGCGGTGACGATGGCCTCGAACCACTCCGCCGGAAGGTCGCAGCGTGCCAGGCCCATGTTCGTGGCCCGTCGTTTCTTGCTCGTCACGATCCCGAGACTCCGGCCGGACTCCCGCAGGGATTCCAGCACCGAGCGTACTCCGGGGAAGGGCCGTACGTAGTGATCGTGATTCGCGAGGTTGTGATCCACGTAGGTCTGGATCATGGCGGCGGCCTGGTCTTCCCGCTCCGAGAACATCTTCATCTGCACCACCAGGGGCTGACCGATGGTAGCCTTCCACGTCTCCTCGGGAGGCACATGTCCCAGGTGTTCCTGCATGGTGTGCCGATAGGACGCGAGAATCAGGCGCTCGCTGTCGATCAGAGTTCCATCCAGGTCGAAGAGGACGGCCCGAATATCGCCCGACGTCATTCCTCGAGGCCGACGGCGGGACCGAACTTGGCCCGGAAGGTGGAGGTGTCGGTCCGGGCCTGTCGGGCCAGTCGTTCGAGCATGTCCGGGTCCTTCAGGTCGGCCGGTTCCAGACGGAGCATGTACTGCCGGGCCACCTCGTAGGCCTCCGAATCCGTGTCCACGGTGCGCACTCGCGTGCGACCCGTTTCCGGATCGCGGAATTCGTCGAATGGTAGCACCCGCACGTGACCACCCCGTCCCAGGCTCACCATTCCGCCTACCCGAAGCGCTTCATCCTTGGGCTCGGAGAGCAGGAAGCGGGCGGCGCCGAACCCGAGCGTGCGCGTGTAGTCGATGTCGAACGTAATGGGCTTTGCGCAGCGAAGCTCGTAGCCGAGCCTCAGGTCCGTGATCGTGACGTTGTCTCCCCTGTCCGCGAAGCGCTTCTGCACCGCTCGCTTGAGGATCGTCTCCATCGGGATCTCTGCCAGGCGGATGTGGTCGTACGCATCGTACTCCACGTGCACACCGGGCAGACCGGCGAGTTCTTCGGGATCCATCTTCTCGCCGATCCCTTCGGCGATGATCGCCAGGCCGTCCCGTCTCCCCAGGGCCCGACGCTTCAGGATCGCCCCCTCGAGGATCGTGCACACGTCATCGAACGTGATGCGATCGCCCTTGAATTCCTCCCCGATTATGGTGCACGTGGCGCCGGCGGCTCTGCCGATCCCCAGGGCCAGGTGCCCGGCCTTCCGCCCCATCACGACGACGAAGAACCACCGGTTCGTGGTGCGCGAATCTTCCATCAGGTTGAGGCACAGGTCGCTGCCCACCCAGCGGGCCGTCTCGTAGCCGAACGTCGGCATATCGGCAGGGAGCGGCAGGTCGTTGTCGATCGTCTTCGGCACATGCGCCACGCGGATCGTGCCGTCTGCGGCCTCGGCCACCTCGCGGGCGGCGAACGCCGTGTCGTCACCGCCAATGGTCACGAGGCCGGAGATGCTCAGCTCACGAAGCGCCTTCACGGTACGCTCGAGACTCTCGCGCGTCTTGGTGGGATTGGCCCTCGACGTCCGCAGGATGGACCCACCCTCCGTGTGGATGCGCGACACGTCGGCAACGTGCAGCTGGCGAACCATGTCGGTTCGACCTGCGATCAGGTGCTCCCAACCGTCCAGGATGCCGATCACGTCGCACCCATCGTCTATGGCCTTCATGGCCGCGGCACTGATCGCGCTGTTGATTCCGGGAGCCGGACCTCCGCCCACGAGGATGCCGATCCGCCGTCTGCTCATGTCTTCCATCTATCTCGCTCGATACAAGGGTTCGCGCTGGGGCGGGGATGTTCCCATCCGTGCCCCCGCCAGTCAAGGAGGAAACGGGGCCGATTGCCGCTTCGGGACTGAGTCCTGCAAGGAATGGCGAAGATCCACGGGGGTCGCGGAAATCGCGGAACAGGAGGAAAGGCCCGTCGTACAAGGTGATTACGGCAACCGTTCGCTTCGGGCACGTGCCTTGCTCAGAAGGGGGCCGGATGAGTGCATCCCGCCGTCCAGGCCGGCCGGCAATTCGCCGAGCACGGAACGATGGCGGTGGGCGCGCGCAATCGCGCGATGAGGATACACGGACGTAATGGAGGTTGTCTCATGTTTCGGAATCTCAGATGGATGCCGCTGGTCGCGGTGCTCGCCCTGGCGGCGGGTGCGTGTGACGACAACGGTACGAACCCGGTCAATCCGCTGGACTTTGACCCGGTGGCGACCGAGCAGGCGGTGCAGGACCTGCAGAACCGGCTGGATGACGACAGTGACATGATGGTGAGCCTCGGGCTCGTGTCCGAGGGTCTCGGGATGCAGATGGGCGCGTCCTGGGTCATGCCGCGTGAGCTGGATCGGGCGGCGGCTCCGTTCTCGGCGCAGTACGTCAGAAACTTCGCCCTGTCCGGTAGCGCGGCCGAGCCCGTGTTCCCGCCAGAGCTGCTCGGCACCACGTTCGAGTGGAATTTCGGCGAGGGCCACTACGTGCCGACCGAGCGCGCGGGTGCGCCGACCAACGGCCTGCGGTTCGTCCTGTATGCCATAGACCCTCTCACGCGTCAGCCGACCGAACCCCTGGTGGAGACCGGTCATCTCGACCTGACGGACGAGGGTACCGCCTCGACCACGCGCCTCGGCCTTGAAGCCGTGAGTGGCAGCGAAACGCTGATCGACTACTTCATCGAGCTCAGCTACCTGCTGCTGGGCAACGACATCAGCGTGACGGTTGCCGCCGAGGGCTTTATCTCGGACGGCGCAGACAGGCTCGATTTCGTGCTGTCACAGGGAGCTACCCTGCTTAGCTCGACAGAGACGATCGAGATGGATCTCGTCTACGCGCTGTCGCTGGCGGGCGAGAACGTCAGCGTCATCGTCGAGATGCACGGCGAGTTCGACTTCTCGGGCGAGAATCCGATCGAGGCCGCGAACGTCCAGCTGCGGGTCCAGAACGGGACCGAGTTCGTCGACTTCGAGATGGGCCTGAACGCCGACAACAGCCTCACCGGTGTGATCAAGTACAACGGTGTGGACGTGGTCTACATCAGCGGCACCGAGGGAGACCCGGTGTTCGAGAGCGCGACCGGCGAGCCGTTGACGCTCGAAGAAGTGGCAGCCCTCGTAGACCTGTTCAACATGATCGACGACGTGTTCGACCTGGTCGACGACCTGTTCGAGCCGTTCGGAGGGTTCGACCTCTAGCAGCGCAGTACAGAAGGGTGCAAGGCGGGGGGCCGGGAGCGATTCCGGCCCTTCGTGCATCCGGGACGCTCGCTCTCGGAGCCCGCCGGTCGATCAGCGACCCGCGTCAGCGATCTCGGACAGGGCACGGCGCATCAGCACCGGCACCATGGCACGCCTCCACTCGGCGTCCACCGGCATGTTGTTCAGCGGGTGGCACTGACGGAATGCCTGCTCCGCCAGCTCGTCCACCACCTGTTCCGTGAGTGCGCTCCCGACCGCAATCGCGTCCAGCTTGCCCAGTTTCCGGGGATAGCTGCCCATGGCGGAGGCGACCATCTGCAGGCCCGTGATCAGCCCGTCGGTTCCGAAGTCCACCCGCGCGGCCAGGTTCAACATCGGAAAATCGATCGAGTCGCGGGCCCGTAGCTTCTGGAAGCTGTGCCGGGTGCCGGATGCCGGCCGGGGAACGCGTATAGAGACCAGCAGTTCCCCCGGTTCCATGCGCCGGTTCCATACTCCGTCCGACGTGAAGAAGCTGGCGATCCCCGTGGTCCGTTCGCCCTCGGGACCAACGATCCGGAGTTCGGCCTCCAGCGGAAGGAGCGCCGTCGCCGTGTCGGCCGAGTGCGCGGCCACGCAGCGGGTCCCGCCCTTCACCACGTGGCAGGCGGTTCCATCCTTCTTGAGGCAGTACCCGAGCGCCTTCCGCCAGAACAGCGTCTGGTTGTAGTAGGTGCAGCGCGTATCCAGGCACACGTTGCCACCGATCGTGCCCATGCGACGCAGCTGCGGCCCCGAGACAAGCGAGCAGGCGCGGGCGAGGGAGGGCAGAACCACAAGTGTGCGGGCATCGCGCGCCACCCGGTCCAGCGAGGTCGCCGCACCGATCGTGAATCCCGCCTCGTCCTCCTGGATGCCGCGCATCTCATCGATGCCCCGCAGCGACACGAGGTGACCCGGAGTAAACAGCTTGTGCTTCATGTTCGGGATGAGATCCGTACCGCCGGCGATCGGCATCACGTCACCGGAGTGCTCGGCCAGCAGAGCGATCGCCTGGTCCACCGTTCCGGGACGGTGATACTCGTACGTATGAAGTCTCAGCACCGGGCGCTCTCCACGTCAGCCGGCCCGAACCGCGGCCAGTTGGTCGATCATCCGTGACACGCGCTCCAGGCCCGGCGCGAGCGGTGGATCCGTGTAGCCGTAGCCGATCCGGAAGTGGTGATCGATACCGAACTGGTCGCCGGGTACGATCAGGACGCTCTGCTCGGCGAGGAGCCTCTCGGCCAGTTCGGTCGAGCCGATCGGAAGGTCGTAGCGGAAGAATGCGACGGCCCCCGCGCGGGGCCTGGCGAACCGCAGTACGCCGGCGTGCGCAGCGGCCCACGTCTCGAGGACATCCAGGTTCTCACGCAGAATCGCCCGTCCCCTCGCCAGCAATCCGGCGCGAACGACGGGCTCCAGGGCCGCCGCCCCCAGGCGATCGCACAGAGGTGACGGCGCGATGGTGGTGTAGTCCTTCCGGGCCCACAGCTCTTCCCGGAACTCGGGCGGCGCCAACAGCCAGCCGATCCTCAGGCCGGGCAGTCCGTACGCCTTCGAGAGGGATGCGCTGACCAGGACGCGCTCCATGCGCCCCCAGAGTGACGGGGTCGGCTCCCCCGCGAGCTCTCCACCGGCATACACCTCGTCGGATAGAATCCACGCACCCACGCGCTCGGCCGCTTCGACGATCTCGGCGATCGCGGCCTCGCCCAGGGGCTGCGCCGTCGGGTTGTTCGGGTTGGTGACCACCACGACGCGCGTGCCCGGCTGGATCGCATCGGCAGCAGCCCCGGCTGCGGGTTGCCAGCCAAGGTCCTCCTGGAGCCACACGCTCTCGAGGTCCGCCCCGAGCCCCCTGGCCAGGCCAGTCGTCTGCTCGTAGGTCGGCCGAACCACGACGACCCGGTCACCGGGCTCAACCAGACGCCACATGGCCAGGAAATTGGCTTCGGCGCTGCCCACCGTGGCCACGACGTTGGCGGCCTCAGCACCCGGATACATCGCCGCGATCCTGTCGCGGAGCATCGGACTGCCGTCCGTGTGCCCATAGCCGAGAAGCGTGTCGACCGGGTCGACCCCGGCCATGTCCTGGAGCTCGGCAAGCGTGATCGGCTGTACGCCGCTCTCGGCGAGGTTGAACTGGACCTTGTTCTCGTGGTGCGACTGCCAGCGTTCCATCACGAAGATCGGCTGCTTCATGGCTCTATCGGTCCTTCAACCTGGAGGCATACCTGGCTCTGAACTTCGCGAGCTTCGGAGCCACCACGACCTGGCAGTAACCCTGGCCGGGGTTCTGTCGGTAGTAGTCCTGGTGGTAGTCCTCGCCTGGATAGTAGGCCTGCAGTGCGCTGACTTCCGTCACGATCGGGTCTTCGAAGACTCCGTCTCGTTCCAGTTCGGCGACGATCTCCTCAGCCACCTCGCGCTGCGCCTCGTCATGGTAGAAAATCGCCGACCGGTACTGCGTCCCCACGTCTGCGCCCTGCCGGTTCAGCGTGGTCGGGTCGTGGATGGAGAAGAACACCTCGAGCAGGTCGCGGTAGGCGATCTCGTTCGGATCGTAGGTGATGCGCACCACCTCGGCGTGCCCGGTCGTTCCCGTACACACCTGTTCGTACGTCGGATTGGCCGTTTGACCGCCGGCATATCCGGATTCCACGCCGATCACGCCGCGAAGGTCACGATACGCGCCGTCCAGGCACCAGAAACACCCGCCCGCCAGCGTCGCGGTTTCCACCCTGCCCTCCTGGGTCATCCGCCCTCCTGCGTGTTCAGCGCCCGCCACACCCGGTCCGGCGTGAACGGGAGCGAGTCCATGCGAACGCCGACCGCATCCCATATCGCGTTGGCGATCGCCGGGAGCGACGGGTGAAGGGGCCCCTCACCGGCTTCTTTCGCCCCGTAGGGGCCTTCTGGATCGGCCGCTTCAACGATCAGAGCCACGAACTCGGGACAGTCGAGGGACGTCGGAATCCGGTAGTCCAGCAGCGATGGCGCGTCGTGCAGCCCGCCTTCCGGCGTACCACGTTTCATCACCTGCTGCTCCATGATCGCCTCGGCGAACCCCATGTAGGCCGAGCCTTCCATCTGCCCCTCGACGAGCATCGGGTTCAGGGCTCGGCCGCAGTCGTGCGCCACCCAGATCGTCTTCACGTCCACGAAACCGGTCTCTGAGTCTACTTCCACCTCGGCCACGTGCGCCGTGAAGCTGTAAGCCGGCGAGGCGCCGATCGTCCCGCCCCGGTACTCGCCGTGTACCCCGTCTTTGGGCGTGTTGTAGTGCCCGAGGGCGCCCAGAGTGCCGTGTTCTGCTTCCGCCAGTTGAAAGGCGGCCGCGATCGGCAGCCGGCGGTCTTCGTCAGTCGGAGCGCTGGAATCGAACGCCCACCCGCCAGCCAGCCGCACCTGATCGGCTGGAATCTCCAGGACCCGACCGACGCTCCCCCTGATCACGTCGCCCACCTGACGGCACGCGTGTACGCAGGCGTTGCCGACCATCAGCGTTTCGCGCGACGAGTACGCTCCCAGGTCCACCGGAACGAGGTCCGTATCGGCCGACAGCACGCGGACGTAGCCAAGTGGAACGCCCAGTTCCTCGGCTGCGATCGCCGCCATGGTGGCATCCGATCCCTGACCGATCTCGGACGCGCCGTGCAGCACGCTCACCCGGCCGGAGCGCTCGACCTGCACCTGCACCGCGGCCTGCGGCATCTCGTTGGGGTAGATGGGGTAGTTGGTGCCCGAGATATAGCACGAACCGGCGACCCCTACGCCCCTGCCGTAGGGCAGCTTGCGGTGCTTGTTCCTCCAGTCGCTCGACTGCTCCACGGCATCGAGGCATTCGAGAAAGCCGTTCGACTGGACGCGGAATTCGTTCACCGTCCGTCCGATGCCCATGAAGTTCCGACGCCGGAGCTCGATCGGATCCATCTCCAGCTCGGCCGCCACCTTGTCCAGCGACACCTCGAACGCGAACCGCGGCTGCACGGAACCGTGCCCCCGCTTCGGCCCGCAGGGCGGCTTGTTGGTATAGACACGGGTGGAATCGAACCGGTAGGACTCGAGCTCGTACGGCGCGGTGAGCAACTGACCGCTGTAGTAGGTCGTTACCAGGCCGAACGACGCGTACGCCCCTCCATCCAGCAAACTCCGGGCGTCCACCGCCTTCAGCTTCCCGTCCCGCGAGGCACCGACCCGGTACCACATGTTCATGGGGTGCCGGCCACGGTGTGAGTAGAACAACTCCTCTCGCGTGTAGAGCAGCTTCACCGGCCGACCCGTTCGCAGGGCCAGCAGAGCGACGCAAAATTCGAGATCGAAAGGCTCGGACTTGCCGCCGAAGGCTCCGCCCACCGCAGGTTGCACGACACGCAGCCGCGCCACATCCAGCTCCAGCACGCGCGCCAGCTCGCGCTGCAGGTAGTGGGGCACCTGGGTCGAAGACCATACCGTCAGCAGTCCATCTGCATCCACGTTTCCAATCGCGCAGTGCGGCTCGATCGGCGCGTGCGTGGTGCCGTGGAAGAAGTAGTCGCCCTCCACGACCACGTCGGCCGCCTGCATCAGGTCGTCCACCGGACCGAATTCGAGTTCCACCTTCTTGGTGACGTTGCCGTTGCGGCCTTCCCGCTTCGGGTCGTGGATCGGTACCGCCGCGGCTTCGTCCGAGAGCGCCTCTTCCGGCTCCAGATAGAACGGAAGCTCCTCGTATTCGACTTCGATCGCTTCGACGGCCGCGTTCGCGGTCTCCTCGTCCACTGCCGCGACGCATGCCACAGCGTCCCCGATGTACCGCACCTTGTCCAGAGCCAGGGCGTGCTCGTCACGTGTCCACGGGATAATCCCGTACGGAGTGGGAAGGTCCGCCCCCGTGATCACCGCGTAAACACCGGGCATCTGTGTCGCGTGTCGAGCGTCGAGCGCCACTATGCGTGCGTGAGGGTGGGGACTGCGAAGCAGCTTGGCATGCAGCATTCCCGGTAGCGCCAGGTCATCCGTATAGATCTCACGGCCGGTGCCCTTCCGCAGGCCCTCGGGTTTGCGGTTGCGACGCCCGAGCACCCGGAAGCCCTCCGTTCCCAGGTCCTCGAGATCGGCCGGGCTATCCGCGCCGGGCCGCTGCAGGGCGTTCAGTTCATCGGGGTGCATGCAGTCCCTAGCCGCCCGTCGCGAAACGCAGGTTTCTGAAGTGGGCCAGCGTAGACTCGTGAAGCCACAGGCCGATCTGTCCGACGGACTCTCCGTGCTTGAGGTCTTTGACGATCAGTACGGGCTGCTCCGCCTCTCCCACGTAGAGAGCCGCGGCCGTTCCTTTGACCTCTATGCGAATGGAAGTCCACTCGCCGGCTGCCAGGTCCACGTACGATTCGTACATGCCCGGCGACTCGTCGCGCAGCCGATACCACGGGTACTCCGGATGGGAGACGTACTGCGTGGAGTGATTTCGCTGCAGCTGATTGTCCGCCCGGGCGTTGGTGGGCCTCAGGTAGAAGCACTCGTAGCGGTTCGGATCGGTCGGATCGACGCGGAAGGCGATGCCGATGAACCCGCGCATGGCCGGATCGGCCCATGGTGCCGGCTCCCCGGCCAGTTCGATCCCGATGACGCCGTCTCCAAAGTTCGAGCCCTCGATGAGCGCGAGCGTCCCCCCCTCGGTGTAATCGTCGGCGCGAGTCACCCTCAGGCCCTCGAGACCACCGAGTTCCACGACCTCGGCCTTCACGTTGATCAGGCGGAGGCCCTCGGCGGAATCCAGAGGGTACTCGACTACCTGGGCCGGAAGCCCCGGAGCCAGCAAGGCCGTCACGAGGAGGTAAGAGAGGCAGGTCTTCATCTCACTGGTCTTCCTTCCGCGAGGCTGCGGCCCGAGCGGGCCGCCTCTGCCGCCATCTCGACGGCTTCGAAGATCTTGGTGTATCCGGTGCAACGGCACAGGTTTCCGGACAGGGCGTTCGCGATGTCGTCGCGCGTCGGAGAGGCAACCTCCGACAGCAGTTGGGTGGCGCTGCACAGGATGCCGGGCGTGCAGAATCCGCACTGGGCCGCGCCCGCGAGATCGAAGGCCTCCTGCAAGGCACTGGGACGTGGGCCGTCCGCGAGTCCCTCCACGGTGACCACCGAACGGCCCGTCGCCTCCTGGACCGGCGTGAGGCACGAGAGTACCGCCTCTCCGTCCACCAGGACGGTACAGGCGCCGCAGTCACCCTTGTCACAGCCCTGCTTGCTGCCGGTCAGTCCCAGGATGTACCGAAGCGTCTCGAGCAGGGTATAGTGCGAGGGCACCCCTGTTTCGGTGAGGTCTCCGTTCACTGTGAAGCGTATGATCTCGCGCATGTCTCGACTGCTTTCGGGCCCCGGAAAAGGGTGCGTCGAACAGGTCACGAGGTTAGAGTGTTCCGCCTCGGCAGGTCAAGCTGAGTGCGGGCAGATACCGGAGAATCGTGTGAAAGTGGCAGTGCTACAATTCCGTGCGAAATGGTCGACGATCGCTGCGACAGCCCTGTTCGCTTGCGCGATCGCGCCGCAGGCACTGGCACAGGAAACCGTTTCCGTGGACCGGTGGCTCGTCTCGAACCCGTTTCCCGCAGACGTCGAAGGCGACCCGCTGGAGACCGACTACCTCGGAGCACCGGGTGAGGTGGCCGTGTTGCCCGACAGGGGACGAACGGTGGGTGGCGCGGACTGGACTCTGGTTCGCCGCGACTCCTCGGTCATCCTGGACCTCGACGGCCATCGTGGGGACGGCGAAGGTCCGGTCGTTGTCTATGCGCACGCCTATCTCAGGTCTGTCGGGGACCGCACGATCACGCTCACATGGGGCGGGTTGGACTGCACGGTCGTCGGTGCCTGGCTGAACGGGCGCTCCCTGAAGGCGCTCGGACGCCCCGGCCCCGATTCCGCCGTCGCGGCGGCGACCGGTACCCGGCAGGCCAGGGTCCGAATCGGCCACGGCTACAACACGCTTCTCCTGAAGGCCGTTTCCGGAGACTGTCCGTTGGGCGTAACCGCTTCGATCGGTCCATCGTCCACGGAGTCCCTGGACGGGCTTCGCGTGCAGGCATCCAGGCCCTACGGAAACATGCGCACCGGCCCTGCGCCGTCTCTGATCGCCGACCCCGGGGCAGGCCCGGAGCCCGTCCTCGGCTGGAAGGACGGCAAGTTATTCGGCGTGGCCGGTGTGCGCGTCACGGCGTTCGCCGTGACCCCTCTCGAGGGTACGAAGTTCAAGGCGAAGACGGGTGGCGAAGAGGTGAAGAGGGAGATCGAGTGGCTCACTCCAGCGGAACCGGAGACCGTGCTGATGCCCCTGTCGTTCAAGAGTCTTCGTCGCGCCCTGGACAGAAGCGAGGGCGTGGACGTCGAGCTCGACTGGAGGAACGGCGAGTGGAAGGGCACCCTGGACCTCGATCCGGAGGCTCTGCTGCAGGCTTTTCACTCACCGATCCGACTTCTCGGCTGGACCGTTGCGGCGGGCCAGGTCGAGCAGGCCGAATCGGCGGACAGGGCGGCGGTCTATGACTCGGAGGATGAGCCACACCCGCTGGCCAATCTGATCCCCCTGCCGAACGCCGCCGGTGCGACTCTCGTCGGCGAATGGGAGGTGCCGGGGTGGTTGTCCGGCTTCACTCTGCGACTCGGAGTGACTGGTGCCCCGGGCGAGTATCGGCTTGACTCCATTCCGATGGAGGGGGACGAGATCGTGCTGTGCACCGACTGTCGGAAGGGTGACCGCGTTCAGATCGTAGTCGTCACTACGGACGGCTGGGAGGAATTCCCCGCGGTGTCCGTGGTCGACATCGCTCCGCCCGCTGTGGACGGACCGGGACAGGCCGTCGAGTGGCTGAGAATGATCGACGAGAAGGGGAGCCGGAAGTACAGGGAGAACGCTCCCGCGACCGGGCAGTGAGGAACGAGGCGAGGAGAAGGCGTTGGAACTTCGCGTAATCGATCGTTGGCTGGCGCCGGCAGTGGCAGCCTGCCTTGTCGCCGCCCTCGGGGCGTGCTCCAGCAGTGTGGCGGAGTCCGCGAACGGGACGCCGGACACTCCGTCCTGCGGGCTGGCCATGGGTGTAGGGGAACTTCCGGCACTACTCGGCGAGGCGTCGGGGATCGCACGTGATCCGCGGCAGTCGGATCTGTTCTGGGTGCACAACGACAGCGGCAACGATCCAGTGCTGTACGCGGTGGACACGACCGGGGCCCTGCTGGGTCAGACGGCGATCCTGGGGGCGACGAACCGCGATGTCGAGGATGTCGCGGTCGCTCGCTGCACGGAGGGCTGGTGCCTGTTCTACGCTGACATGGGCGACAACCTGGCGGTGCACGATCAGATCTACGTGTACCGACTGCCGCTTCCCGCCATCCCGACCGACGCTGCGACACCCTCCGAACCGGTCAGTCCCCTCATGAACTACACCATGGTCTACCCGGGTGGAGCGAGGGACGCCGAGTCTCTGTTCGTGGACGCGGAGCGCGGCGAGCTCGGCGTGGTGACAAAGGGTCGGAACGGCCAGGTCGAGCTGTACGTGGCGGACCTCCAGACGCTGGAGTCAGTGGATGGTCCGGTGGCGCTGGATCGAGTCGGACGCCTCGACGTACCGCTCGGAGACAACGTCACAGCCCAGTACGTCACGGCGGCAGACCTCTCGCCCGACGGCACTCGCCTCGCCGTGCGGAGCTACACACAGCTGTTTCTGTTCGACTGGGCAGGTTCAGCAGCCTTCGACACGCTGGTCGCCCCCATCACGACAAGCCTGACCCCGGCGTTCGAGCCACAGGGAGAGGGACTGGCCTTCACCAACGATGGGACGCGGCTCTACATGGCCAGCGAGGGAGTAGGATCCCGGGCCCCGCAACTCAGTCGGATCGACTGCCTTCCGTAGGCGACTCGTCCGCTTCCGACTCTTCCTCCACGGCAGGCGGGCTCGGTGCGTCGGTCGTCGAACCATCGAACATCGGAAGCTGCTCGATGTCCGCAGTCGGCTCCGCGAACATCTCCTGAGCCCCCGCGCCCTCTCCCGTAACCTCCTGTCCCGGGGCCGGTGCTTCCGGAGCGCTGCGCGCTCCCGGGGTCGCGACCGGGACGCTCGTCCGGTTCGGGTCCAACCAGTTGCCGGGCTTCCCTGAGCGGATGTCGTTGAGGATGTCCTTGCCGGGAATGTCCTTACGTGGGTCCACCTCTTCCAGTTCACGCTGGATCTGATTCAGGCTGCGCCGGAATTCGCGCATAGCCGAGCCCATGGATCGCGCGATCTCCGGAAACCTGCGTGGCCCGAACGCCACCAGGACGATGATGAAGATCGCGACCAGCTCTGTCATGCCCAGCGACCCGATACCCATGTGGCGCTACCCGGCTCAGTGCGACAGTAGGCGGAGAACCTCTTCGCCGTAGAACAGCCGGATGTATCGTACCTGAATGGGCGTAACGCGGCGAACTGCCCACACCAGCTCGACGTCGTTGGGTTCTGACGGGTCGGTCAGAAGGTGAAGACCGCACTCCCTCGGAAGGCGGTTTCCTTTGCGCAGATTACAGCGGCTGCACGCGGTGACGACGTTCGTCCACTGGTTGTCTCCGCCGCGCGAAAGAGGCACGATGTGATCCCGCGTCAGGGATTCACGGTACCCGAGGTCTCTGCGGTGCCGCCCGCAGTACTGGCAGGAATAGTGGTCGCGCGCAAACAGGAAGGTGTTGGTCACCTGCCGGCGAAGGCGGCGCGGAACATGGACGTAACGGACCAGCCGAATCACCACCGGCGCCGGAAACTCGGCGGATTCCGATCGGAACGGACGGTGCTCGTCTACTTCGAGCGCCTCCGCCTTGCGATCGATTACGAGGCGAAGGGCCCGACGGACCGGTATGATCGTCAGCGGCTCGAAAGACGCGTTGAGTGCGAGACAACCCATGGAATTGAGTCGACCTCCTGTTCTGCCGCGAAAGTTTAGGCGGGGTGTGAGCGGGACGTCAAGACGTCGGGGGGTGGTGTGACCGCCTCGTCGCACGCGGACGTGTTTTGCCACGTCGCCCTGCCGCGGCCCGTCTTCCAGACGTTTCGGTACCGGATCCCGCCGCATCTTGCCGAGAAGGCCGTTCCGGGGACACGGGTCCGTGTTCCGTTCGGACGAGGGCGGGAGATCGGCATCATTCATTCGATTGCCGAGACCCCGTCTGGCCGATCGGTGAAGGACATCGCCGAACTGCTGGACGAGGCTCCGATGCTCTCGCCGGCCCTCCTGCACCTCTGCCGGTGGACATCTGACTACTACGCAGCTCCGCCAGGGCTGGTTTACCGCACCGCTCTTCCCCCGGGACTCCTCGGCGAGACACAGCCGGGCGGGACCGCGGAGTTGAAGAGACAGGTCATCGAGCTGGTTGGCGAAGCCCCCACGCTTCTCGAGCGAGACGCCGCGTTCGGGCGCGCCCGGAAACAGCGCCAGGCCTTCGAAACGCTGGAGGCAATCGGTGGATCCGCTTCCGTGGCTCACCTCGAAGGCCACTACGGATACAGTCGTGCCGTGCTCGGTGGGCTCGTTGACCGGGATCTCGCCCGAATCACTCTCGAGTCGGTGACTCGGGATCCGTTCGCCGGCACCGGCGACGACGTCGAGCTTCCGAAGCACCTGAATCTACGGCAAACCGAAGTGCTCGCGGCTCTCACTGCGTTGTCGGAAGCGGCGGCGCCCGGCGTAGCTCTGCTGAAGGGAGTGACAGGCTCGGGAAAGACGGTGGTGTACCTGCGACTCATCGCCTCCGTGCTCGAGCGCGGCCGCTCGGCGATCGTTCTCGTTCCGGAGATCGCCCTCACACCTCAGACCGTTCAGCGATTCCGTGCCGCGTTCGGGGACGAGGTGGCCGTACTCCACTCGGCCCTTTCAGCGGGCGAGCGGCACGACGCGTGGCGTTCCCTTCGGTCCGGTGAGCGGCGGGTAGTGATCGGGACCCGTTCCGCGATCTTCGCTCCGGTTCCGGACCTGGGCGTCATCATCCTCGACGAGGAACATGACGGCTCGTACAAACAGTCGGACACTCCCAGGTACCACGCCCGCGCCCTCGCGGCGGTGCGCGGCCGGAAAGAGCGAGCCCTGGTCGTGCTCGGCTCGGCCACACCCTCGCTGGAGTCGTGGCACAACGCGACGGAGGGTCTCTACTCGCTTCTCGAGCTGCCCGAGAGGGCGACTCCGCACCCGCTGCCGACCGTGGACCTGATCGACCTCCGGGAAGTGAGGGCCATGGCTCTCAAGGCGCGCGAGGCCCCGGAGACCATCGTCAGTCCCCGGCTCCAGGAGGCCGTGGCGACCCGGCTGCAGCGCGGAGAGCAGAGTATTCTCCTGCTCAATCGCAGGGGTTACTCGACCTTTCTGCAGTGCCCCGCGTGCGGCAAGGTGTGGAGTTGCCCCTCGTGCAACGTCTCGCTCACCTTTCACCGGGCGCGCAATCGCCTCGTGTGTCATCACTGCGGACACGAGGATCAGGTTCCCGGCCAGTGCGACGCGTGCGGGGACTCGGATCTCATCTTCACCGGTATCGGCACCGAGCAGGTCGAGAAGCGCGTCGCCGAGCTCTTTCCTTCCGCGCGCGTACTCCGGATGGATATCGACACGACCGGGAGCAAAGGCGCGCATGGCCGCCTTCTGGAAAGGGTACGCCGTGGAGAGGTGGACATTCTCCTCGGCACCCAGATGATCGCCAAGGGACTCGATTTTCCAGGCGTCACGCTGGTCGGCGTCATCAACGCCGATGTCGGACTCAACCTGCCGGACTTCCGCGCCGCGGAGCGAACGTTCCAGCTGCTGGCGCAGGTCGCCGGTCGGGCCGGGCGTGGTGACGAGCCGGGCGAAGTTCTCGTCCAGACCGCGAGACCACAGCACCCCGCGCTCCGTGCAGCCCTGCGCCACGACTACGAGGCATTCGCCGAGAGTGAGATCGGAGATCGCTTGCCTCCCGGGTATCCCCCGCACCGTCGGCTCGCAAATCTCGTCGTCTCGGGGCTCACAGAGGAGCGGGTAGCCGAGGCCGCCGATCGCACGGCTGAAGCAACACGAGAGGTAGCCGCACGTAACTCGCTGTCGGATGTCGACGTGATCGGTCCGGCCCCGTGCCCCATCGATCGCATTCGAGGTCGCTGGCGGTGGCATTTCCTGCTCAAGAGCGACCGTCCCGCGTCGCTGGGGTCCCTGATCCGCCACCTGGCGTTGCACCATGGCCAGCCGGCGGGCGGTTTGCGGCTGGAGATCGATCGCGATCCGGAGGCACTCCTCTAGGGGGCCGGCTTTTCTATTGAGTATCACGTGACACACGACACTCTACAATAAACCTGCGCTTTCAAGAAGTCGCAGAAGTATGCGGCTAGTGCCGGATCGGGTAGCGGACGATCAAGGAATCGGGTGGAGGGCGCACCGGAAGCGTGTCGGTAGACGCATAGCCCAGGAGTCGACTGGTCAGGAAGACTGCGGTGACCTGTCCTCCTCCTTCATCGATTCCGGTCAGGAGCCGGCGGGCGGGCAGGGCGCGACCGCCTGAAGATCGGGGCGGTGCCTGCTCGATGATCGGAACGCGGATGGCCCAGTGCTGGACGATCCACGCTCCGGACGGCAGACGCGTGAACTCGACCGTGCCGCCCAGCCGCCGTGTGTCTACCGAGAGGTCGAGGTTCTCGTAGCGGAAGTCGAGTCTCCGCAGTTCTGAATTTGCCGGGTCGAGCCACATGATCCCGGCGATATCGATCACCCGGGCCTCGTCCACGGGCTCGAATTCGAGGCCAATCAGGTCGGAATCCTCCGTCTCGACCAGTTGGAAGCAGTGTCGGCGCAGGAAGTCGGTCGACAGCATGACTTCAGCGTCCGGCCCGTAGTACTGCACGGCGCCGGCGACGCTCTGAACGAAGCCACCGAGCAGGAGGTCACGCGTCGGGATGGAACGAAACGGGTGGCGTCCGAAGTAGCGTACCTCTTCATACTCTGCCGGGCCCGCGGGCACGCCGTCCGCGTCCAGTCGGCGCTGGTAGTGCACGGCGTCGAACCGATAGTACGGCTGCTGCCCCGTCCACACGATCGCTGCCAGGGCTTTTCGGGCCTCCTCCCATACCCGATAGACGGCGAGACCTTCTTCCGCGAGCAACTCGCACTGCCCGTCCGCTCCCTCGACCGCCAGTTCGGTAAGTCCGATCGGAGCCACGTCCAGGGTGAACCGGTAGCTGACCGATTCGCCTCGCCTGAGGACGACGGAATCGGAGAGAACGCTGGCATATCCGATTCGGTCGGCGCGCAGCCGATATGTGCCGGCTATCGGGGCCCTGAGAAGCCACGTGCCCGCGCTTCCCGTCAGAGTCGTCGAGATGGTCTGTCCGGTGGAATCTTCCAGGATCACGAACGCGCCTGGTATGGGACGCTCCGTCCCCGCCTCCACGAGCGTGCCTCGCACGGTCTGCGCTCCAGCCGGGCCGACCCCGCACAGGAGACTCAGCAGACACAGCACACCCGCCGTCGCGAGCGGCAGAGTCCGCGCGACGTGGAGTCCCGGAACGAACCTCACGCCTCTTTGACCCCCAGGCCGGGGGCATCACC
>JBATJK010000275.1:0-2590 GCA_049668445.1 Gemmatimonadota bacterium | reverse complement strand
CCGCCAGGCCCTGCTCGGGCGTGACGACCCCCGCGGCCATGAAGACCACGAGGGCCGAGAACAGCATCGCGTCCGGCGGCGCCACGTCCCTGACGATCAGCAAGACCGCCACGGCAATGACCGCCAGGGTGAACATCGCGGCCGGTGTCACCGGGGCCTCCGAGCTCCGTGGGCTATCCGGCGGGCTGACGCGCCTGATACGCCTTCATCAGGATCGCAGCGATTTCCGGCCGGGTGAATTCTTCGGGCGGCGACTCGCCGCGCAAGAGCATTTCACGAACCTTGGTTCCCGAGAGAAAGACACGCTCCTGCATCGAAGCCGGCGATGTCTTGGGTGTCGCCATCTGCTTGGTACGCAGGCAGTAGAAGGAATGCTCGAACTTCATCGGCTCGATGCCGAGCGCATCCGTGTCGATCTCGTCGAAGATCGTCTGGGCGTCGTAGGTACCGTAGTAGTCTCCCACCCCGGCGTGGTCCCGTCCGACGATAAAATGCGAGCAACCGTAGTTGCGTCGCATGATCGAGTGGAAGATGGCCTCCCTGGGCCCGGCATATCGCATGGCCGCGGGCAGCACCGAGAGCATCACCCTGTCCGCCGGATAGTACCCATCGAGAAGTACTCGGTAGCATTCCATGCGTACGTCAGCCGGGATGTCATCCGACTTGGTCTCCCCCACGAGCGGGTGCACCAACAGCCCATCCACCACTTCGAGCGCGCATTTCTGGATGTATTCGTGCGCCCTGTGAATCGGGTTCCGGGTCTGGAACGCCACGGCCGTCTCCCAGCCGCGCTCGGCGAACGCGGCCCGTGTCTGCGCCGGCGTCAGGTTGTCATCCGGGAAGCCGGTGATGTCTTCGTCGTACACGTATTGGATCGGGCCGGCCACGCACCGACCACCCATCCGGTACATCGCCGCCACCCCGGGATGGGCCTGGTCGGACGTGCGGAATACGGCCTCCGCCTCCGTCTCGCGATCGCGATCGAAGATGTCCGTGACGTCCACCACGGCAGCCAGCTTGCCGTCGGGTGCGTACAGGGCGACGGGCTGTCCCACCGCGATGCCAGCCGCCTCCTCATCGCTCACCGGCAACACCACCGGGATCGACCACGGCAGGCCGTTCGGCAGAACCATGCCGCTCACCACGCTCCGGTAGGCTTCTTCGTCCATGAAGCCGTCGAGCGGCGACAGCCCACCTACCGCGATCAGGTAGAGATCGCTGAGCGTCCAGGGTGAGATCTGCACGGAGGGCAGGCCCGGAGCCGCCGCGCGCAGCGCAGCGGCGTCGGACGACGAGGCGACCCGGTCGACCAGGGCGCCACCATAAGGTTGTATAGTCATTTGTACAGGTATTCCTTGTCAGCTTGCTTGAGCCTATGGCCGCTTCACACCGCGACGGCCGCCTCATCGATGTAACCTCGCTCCACCAGGTGCTTCAACACCAGATCGACACAATCGTCCAACGAGTTCTCGGCCGTGTCGACGACGAGTTCCGCCTCAGCCGGTTCCTCGTACGGCGCGCTGATCCCCGTGAACTCGGGGATCTCTCCAGCCCGGGCCTTCTTGTACAGGCCCTTCGGATCCCGCTCCTCACAAACGTCCAGCGGGCAGTAGACGAAGATCTCCACGAAGTCGTCAGGCCTGGAGGTCGTCGTACGGATCCGGTCGCGGTCTTCCCGGTAAGGGGAGATGAACGCCGTGAGGGCAAAGGTCCCGGCATCGGCGAACAGTTTGGCCACTTCACCGATACGTCGGATGTTCTCGGTCCGGTCCTCCGGCGAGAAACCCAGGTCACCGTTCAGCCCGTGTCGCACGTTGTCGCCATCCAGAACGTAGGAACTGAGGGCGAGCTCGTGAAGTCGGCGATCCACGGCGTTCGCCAGGGTGCTCTTGCCGCTCCCCGAAAGCCCGGTGAACCACAGAATGGCTCCCCGGTGTCCACTCCGGCTCTCGCGCTCCTCGCGCGATATGTGTCCCTCGTGCCAGTGCACGTTCGTCGATTTCTGCATCATGGTCGTTTCGTTCCTTCGTCTATGTTTGTCCAGAGCCCCCGACGCAGGGCAACGTCTTATCTACCAGCGTCGAGCGGCTAGAGTATCGGTGCGGACATCTCCCGCACCAGAGGGAGGGCCGCGGCCCAGCTCTTCGGGTCGCCGGCCAGAATGCCGGAGGGTTGCCGGGGATTCGACTTCCCGTATCGGAGCGTTCCGCCACCGCAGTCGGTCACGCGGCCCCCGGCGCCACGAAGGACCGCCTCGGGCGCGCACGTATCCCACTCCTTCAGGTACGGGACCGGGTGTACGTACAGGTCCGCGACTCGCTCGGCGATACGGGCGCACTTCACGCCGACCGAGCCCGAGGGAATCACTTCCACGTCCGGAAGCGCCGACTCGATCGCCTGCAGGCGATCGTCCGGGTGGGACCTGGAGCGAACCAGCCGCAGCCTGTCCTCCGCGGGCTCCCCGACGCGGAGCGGTCTGAACTCGCCCACCCGAATCGGAGTCTCCGGCCCTTAAGGGACCTCACACTCCGCGATCCATGCGCCCCCTACGGCCACGCCCACGTTCAGGTGCCCGGATCCGGGCACCTAG
>JBATJK010000274.1:0-35774 GCA_049668445.1 Gemmatimonadota bacterium | reverse complement strand
GACCTCCTGAATCAGTGGTTCGATTCGCCGTCCAGGTACCCGTCCGGCCGGTGGCGTGGGAGGTGGTCGCGGCCCCACAGCCACCTCTCCTGTGTCACCCACCGAACGGGTCCCTGAACTCCATTGGCTCCTAATGGGCGCATGACCTATCTTCGTGTACGGACATCGCTTGAGACTCTCCCCCTTCTCGCCCGGTCCGTAACGCTTACGGGTGGTTGCTCTTGTACAGGCTCAAGCTGCTCGGTGGGGTGCTCCTGGATGGGCCGGACGGTCCGGTCAGCGGACGTGCGACCCAGCAGCGGAGGCTCGCGCTGTTGGCTTTGGTCGGATCGGCAGGCGACCGGGGCAGAAGCCGCGACCAGCTGATCTCAGTCCTGTGGCCCGAGACGGATCCGGGCGACGCACGCCAGCACCTCTCCCACTCCCTCTATGCTCTTCGTCAGGCGCTGGGTGAGGATGCGGTCCGCACCGCGGGCGAGTACGTGCGTCTCTCATCCTCTCGCGTTGAAGTCGACACGCGGGTCTTCGAGGGTGCCCTGGAGAGAGGGGACCGGGCGGCCGCCGTTGGTGCCTACGCTGGCCCGTTCATGGAAGGCTTCTTCATCGATGACGCCCCGGAGTTCGAGCGCTGGATCGACGAGGAGCGACGCCGCCTGGCAAAGCTGTACATCGGAGCAGTTGAAGAGGCGGCCGCCGAGGCGGATCGGGCTGGCGACGCTGCGGCTGCGATCATCTGGTGGGGCCGTCTCATTGATCAGGATCCATACAACTCGGCCGCGGTAGTGCGGCTCATGGAGGCGCTCTGCACGACAGGCGACCCGGCAAATGCGCTGATTGTCGCTCGCGAGCATGGGGAGAGGCTGAAGGAAGACCTGGGGGTCGAGCCGACAACGGAAGTCGAGGCCCTGGCGGCCAGCATCCAGCACGGTGAGAAACGGGGTCCAAAGCGGGAGCGAAGGGACGAGGCGGGTTCCGTTGCATCCGAGGGCATCGTGCCTCGGCCGCCGGTCCTCGGTATCCCGGTTCGAGCGCTGGCCTGGTCAGTGGCGGCCGTTGTCGTGGTCGTGCTGGCGGTCGTGTGGTTCGCCGGACGGTCCGATTCGCGAGGGCGTGAGATTCCCGCCAATTCACTCGCCGTACTGCCATTCATGAACCTGACGGGGGACTCCACTGCCGAACATCTGGTGGACGGCGTTACCGACCAGCTGATCGCGGTCCTTTCGAGAGTACCGGACCTCAGAGTGCCGGCACAGACGTCCTCCTTCTACTACAAGGGCCGTCCGCAGGATGTGAGGTCCATTGCGGACACGCTCGGTGTCCGGACAATCCTCGAGGGAAGTGTGGCCCTCGGCGACTCCGGGTTTCGACAGACGGCGCAGTTGATCGACGCGGAAACGGGTTATCACCTGTGGACGGAGACCTACGAGCTCGAGCGCGATGAGATCCTGGGGTACCAGGAGGAGGTCGCCCGGAAGGTGGTAGCGGCACTGGCGATCGGCACCGAGGGCTGGGTGGCGCCAGTCGGCGCCAGCTCCAGGGACCCGGCTGCACGCCAAGACTACGCCAAGGCTCGCCACTGGTGGAACAAGCGCACGCCGGCTGGTACGGACACGGCGATTGCCTACTTCACCGGCGCCGTGGAGGAAGATCCGGACTGGGCGCTGGCGTGGTCTGGCCTCGCCGATGCCTACCTCACGGGCATGTTCTGGGACCATGTACCGGCGAACGACTCGATTCAGGCCGCCGCTCGATCCGCCGCGAGCCGGGCGGTGCAGCTCGACTCCACGCTCGCCGAGGCTCGCACGTCGTATGCCGCGGTCCTGGGTGATATCGAAGGGGACCACGAGAAGGCAGCACGAGAGTTGGAGCGCGCAATCGAGTTGAATCCCAACTACGCGGTTGCGCACATGTGGTACGGCGAGACCCTGTTCATGCGCCTGGGACGTTACGAGGAGGGACTTCGTGCTCTGAGGCGGGCCTACGAGCTCGACCCCCTGTCTCCCATCGTCACCCGAATGTTGGCCGACTTCCTCTGGTGGAGCCCCGGTGGAGCTGAGGAGGCAGTTCGTTACTACGACCTGGCCCTGAGCCTCGAGCCGGACCACTGGCCGAATCATACGAACAGAGCCAAGGCGCTGGCCTGTCTTGGCCGGGACGGCCAGGCGCGGGCAGCGCTGGCCCTGCTTCTGGAGGAGTTTCCCGCCGAATCGCGCGCTCAGCTTGCTGCCGCAGATATCCTCAGCACCCTGCGTGAGTACGACGAGGCGGGACGGGTAGTCGATCAGGTCAGGCAGGACTTCCCGGCCGAAACGGCCTACTCCAATGTCTTCTTGCAGGTCGCCATCGGCGTGTACGTAGAACTGGGACGGTATGCGGATGCCATGGCTGAATACAGGGCGCTGGCCGACCTGATCCGATCACATTCGCCCAACACGTTGGCCGCGACTCTGGCCTGGATCTACGCAAGGGCGGGTGACGAGGAGGCCGCGCGAACCGTCCTGGCGTCGATACCCGAAGACAAGCAGTACCGGCGGAGAGCCAGAGTTCTGGCGGCTCTCGGCGACCACGACGAGGCCCTCGATATTCTCGAGCGGACGGTCACGGAGCAGGGGGTGCTGTGGGAGGTCGCCTGCTTGGGCGCCGAGCCCGATTTCGACGCCGCGCGCGAGAATCCCCGGTACATTCGCCTGATGGAGTTGATTGGGCAGGCGGTAGGTGACTGACGCGAGAGAGGGCAGCCGAAGCCGCCCTCTCTCGTTTCCGGGTGTCGCTCGGGCGTTCGCCTACCAGATCTCAGGGCAGGCACCCTGGTTCACGTGGTACATCTTCCATTCTCCGTCAACGAACTTCGTCTGGTATGCGCCCTGGATGTGGAGCTTCGCGCCGTCGCTTCGCGTCAGCTTCATGTTCAGGGTCTGGTGATACCCCTGACTGCCGTCGGCGAAGAAGCGTCCCTTCTCCAGAAACTGATTGGGTTTGTCACTGACGGCCCACACGTCGCCGCTCGTCAGCCCGATGAGCACGTAGTTGGGACCCATGTACAGCGCGTGGTCAGTAGGCAGTCCCGTGAACGTCCAGCGGTTCGTGCGCTGCTGGATCCCGCTGGGCGTATCGAGAATGGTGCGGTTGAAGGTCGTCATTCCACGCCATTCCAACAGTTCGCCCTCCCCGTCGTTGGCGCACTCGTAGTAGCCCACCCAGCCGATATCCTCGAACGTGATGACTTCGGTCGTCTGGTTCACCTTCATGTTCACATCGGTTGCTGGTTCCTGCGTGTCCGTGGGTACGTCGTCGCACGCGACGAGCAGTCCCGCGATCGCCAGGCATGTCATCCAGCGCATCGGTCTCATGGTGCCCCCTTGTCGTGTCTGTCCTGGGTCGTGGTCGAGGGGGCACCGCACTCGCAGCTGCCGTCCACCAGCTCGCGGCCCCACTTGCCGGGTTTCGCGCTTACGAGCGCGGAGACCGTCCCTCGCCACCTCAACTTGTTGAACGACGCGCCGTTCGAGTCTAGGTTACTTACTGGAGATAGCCCCCCTGTCTCCCCCTTATCTCCAGTTCCGTAACTGTCGTGGAGGTAGGTATGTACCGACTCCGTCTCTTCGGCGGAGTGGCACTCGCGGGACCGGCCGGTCCGGTCGAGGGGCGCGCCGTTCAGCCCCGGCGACTGGCGCTGCTGGCTCTCCTTGGTGCGTCCCGGAACCACGGTTGGAGTCGGGAGAAGCTGATCGCTCTCCTGTGGCCCGACACGGATCCGGCCGAGGCCCGCCGTCATCTCTCCCAGTCCGTCTATCTGCTCCGAAAGGGGTTGGGCGAGGATGCGATCGCGACGCATGGCGAGTCCGTGGAGCTCAACACGGACGTGGTGTGGACGGACGTCGGGGCCTTCCACGAGGCCTTGCGCGAGGGTGAGCCGGAGCGGGCAATCGACCTCTACGCGGGGCCGTTCCTCGACGGGTTCTACGTGCGGGACGCCCCGGACTTCGAGGAGTGGTCGGAGGCGGAAAGGCGCAGCCTGGCGGACACGTACGCCACGAGCGTCGAGACGGTGGCGCGGGCCGCGGCCGGCGACGGAGACCACATCAAGGCAGCCGACCTGTGGCGCCGCCTCGTCTCGCACGATCCCTACAACTCGCGCGCCGTACTGGCGTTGATGGGGTCACTGGTCGAGAGCGGCGATCCCGGCAACGCACTGGTCGTGGCCGAGGAGCACGCGGAGTGCATGCGCAGGGACCTGGGGGTTGGTGTTCCAGCCGAGGTGGATGTCCTGGTCGGCCGCATACGGGAAGGTCAGCCGGTGAGGCAGCCGAAGGCGAGGGAGCCGGGTCCGGCGTTGGCCAGCCAACCGGTCCCGACTTCTCCGACGGCCGTGGGCCCGGCTCGCAGGCGGCGCTGGCCATTGGCTTTCGGAGCCCTCGTGGTGGTGGCGGTCGGCGCGGCCTGGGGAGTTCGGGCGTTCGAGAGTCCGCCCGTTCCGCAGGGCGTCAACTCGCTGGCCGTGTTGCCGTTCCTCAACCTGACGGGCGACCCGGGTACCGAGCACCTGGTGGATGGGATAACCGATGAACTGATCTCGACGCTTTCGCGAGTACCCGAGCTAAAGGTTCCTGCCCAGACGACCTCGTTCCACTTCAAGGGCCGACCCCTGGACGCGCGCGTGATGGGCGACTCGTTGGGTGTCGCCGTATTGCTGGAAGGCAGTGTTCGCGCGGTCGATGACGGCATTCGGATCACTGCACAGTTGATCGATGCTGAGAGCGGCTTTCACCTGTGGACGGACACGTACGATCGTCCGCACTCCGACTGGCCGAGGATTCCCTCTGAATTAGCGGCGTCGGTTGTCACGATGCTGGGGCTCGGGGAGGACGTCGAGAGCGCACGCTTCAAGCCGCGAACCGAGGTTTTGAGTGCCTGGGAGGACTACGAGAAGGGCCGCCGCTACTGGCGACTGCGGCTGAGAGAGGGGCACGATACGGCATTCGCCGCGTTTCGGCGCGCCATCGAGGCGGATTCGTCGTTTGCCCTGGCCTGGTCGGGGCTGGCGGATACTCATCTCACGGCGATGGACTACGGGGATATCCCGCGCAACGATTCGGTCAGGGCCGAGACTCGTGCCCTGGCTATCCGGGCCGTGGTTCTCGACTCCACGCTGGCCGAGACCCGCACGTCGCTTGCGGCCGCTCTATTCATCGTGGACGGGGATCGTGAGGCAGCCGAGGCGCAGTATCTGCGGGCAATCGAAATCGACCCCGGTTACGTGGTCGCCTACTACTGGTACGCGGAGCTCCTGAACCGCTCGGGCCGATACGACGACGCGCTTCGGGTAATCACGCGGGCCTATGAAGTCGACCCCCTCTCGCCGGTTGGGATTCACCACCTGGGCTGGAACCTCATGTGGAATCAGGCTCGGGTCGCGGACGCCCTGCGCTACTTCGAATACGTTCTGGATCTCGAGCCCGCCTTCCGTAATGCCCAGATCAACCAGGCTGTCGCGCTGGCCTTTCTCGGCAGGTTCGACGAGGCGCGCGAAGCGGCGCTGCGCATGTTGGAGACGAACCCGAACGACATGGCAGTAGCCACGAACACCGTTCGCATTCTGGTCCTCGTTCGCGACTACGATCGTCTTGAGGCAATCGTCGATTCAATGGACGCCTCTCAGTCGCGGTACGCTCACTACTACACGGCCCAGGTGTACGCTCACCAGGGCCGTTTCGAGGACGCCCTTGCCGAGTATCGGGCGGCAGCTGTGCGGTACGGGGACGATGATGAGCTGAAGCTGCTGATCTCGTACACGTATGCCCTGGCAGGGGACACGGCCCGCGCCAGGGCCATCGCAGACCCCATCGTGGCCAAGGCGGATAGTCTATGGGTCACGCAGCGCGACAGGCAGAGCCGCTGGCTACTGAGAGAAGCTGCGGGCGTATACGGGGCCATAGGTGACGGCGACACCGCTTTCGAGCTTCTGGAGCGGGTGTTCGAGATCAACAAGGGGACCCTGGCGAATCTGGCCGTGCATCCCAAGTTGGTTTCCCTGCATGACGATCCTCGGTTTGACGACATGCTGGCGCGCCTCGGCCTGCCGAAGATCGAGGGTCTCTGACGGGCGCGGATCCGCAGTACGGTTGGTTTCGTTGACCCCTTGGTGACGAACCGCAGCATCCTCCACCCATGTCCCCCACGATCCGGGAATGGCCGCCTGCCGACCGGCCACGCGAGCGCCTGGCGGCGCAACCTCCGAGTGCCCTCTCATCGCGCGAGCTGCTCGCCGTCCTCCTGGGCTCGGGTGGGGCAGGGCGCACGGCGGTGGATCTCGCCTCGGAGGTCCTCGTCCGCTATGGGGGCTCTCTCCGCCGCCTGGGGGCCGCCGAACCCGGGGAGCTGGCCACCGGGCCGGGGATCGGCCCCGCACGCGCCTGCACGCTTGTGGCGGCGTTTGAGCTTGGAAGGCGGGCGTTGGCCGAGCCTGCGCGACGTGACTCCCGCATCCAGGGGCCGGGCGACGTCTTTCGGAGGCTGGGACCAGCCCTTCGGGACCGGAAGCAGGAGGAGTTCTGGGCGGTTTACCTCGATACGCAGAACCGGGTGATCTCGGAGCGCTGCGTTACGGTGGGTCTTCTCAACTCATCGCTCGTCCACCCCCGCGAGGTGTTCGCTCCGGCCATCGCCCACGCTTCGGCCAGCGTGGTGCTGGCCCACAACCACCCCAGTGGTGACCCCGATCCGTCGCCGGAGGACCTCGAGGTCACGTGGCAGCTCGTCGAGAGCGGCCGGCTGCTCGGGATTCCCGTCCGGGATCACATCATCATCGGGGACGGCAGGTTCATCAGCCTCCTCGAAAGGGGGTTGGTGCCCGGTGTCGGTCCGGAGGTGGCGCTTCGGAGCCGCAATCGGGCGGGAACCTGAGACCTCGGCGCTTTGCATGGCACGCGAGTTGCTCTCTATGTTTGAATTCACCCCGGCCCGGCCGTGAGAGCGGATCAGGGCAACTCGCTGCCCGGTACGGGTATGCGTCAGGGACACTCGTTTCTCGAAGGGATGCCGTGGCCACGAAGTCCACCGAGGTCAAGACGAAGGACGGCTCCAGCCCCGTAGGGGAATCGGCGCGGTCCATCCTTCCCCCGGAGTTCCTCGAGGCGATCGCCGGCAGTGAAGACCGCCTCGACCTCGAGCTCCTGGCCCTCGCGTTTCAGTACGCCAAGGACAAGCACGAGGGTCAGAAGCGCAGTTCGGGCGAGGACTACATCACCCACTGCGTGCAGGTCGCCACCATCCTCGGTGAAATCCACCGCGACACCGTGAGCATCGCCGCATCCCTCCTGCACGACGTGGTCGAGGACAGCCGCACGACGGTCGAGGAAATCGAGCGCGAGTTCGGCAGTGAAATCGCCACCATCGTGGACGGCCTGACCAAGATCTCGCGGGTGGAGATCCGATCGCTGGCCGAGCGGCAGGTGGAGACCTACCGGAAGCTGCTCCTGTCGATGGCCCGCGACGCCCGCGTGATCATCGTGAAGCTGGCCGATCGTCTCCACAACATGCGAACGCTTGAGCACCTTGACCCTGCCAGCCAGCGACGGATCGCTCTCGAAACGCGCGATATCTACGCCCCGCTGGCCCACCGCCTGGGGATGGCCCGGGTGCGCTGGGAGCTGGAGGATCTGGCGTTCAAGTTCCTCGAGGCCGAGGAGTACCGCGCTGTCGCCACCACGGTGTCCGACAAGCGCAGCGAGAGGGAGGACCTGATCGCCCAGATGGTGGCGCCGCTCAGGGAGGAGCTCCGTGCGGCGGGACTGGATTGCGACGTGGAGGGGAGGGCCAAGCACCTGTGGTCGATCCATCGGAAGATGAGCAAGCGGGGTCGACCGTACGAGGAGATCTACGACGGACTCGCCGTGCGCGTGATCCTGGATTCGGTCCGCGACTGCTACCACGCCCTGGGCGTGATCCACAACAAGTGGACTCCGCTGACCGAGCGCTTCCACGACTACATCGCGACCCCGAAGTCGAACCTGTACCAGAGCCTGCACACGACGATCTTCGGCCCGGGCGGCCGCCTTTACGAGATCCAGCTTCGCACGGAGGAGATGCACCGAACGGCCGAGCTGGGGATCGCCGCCCACTGGAGGTACAAGGAAAGCCGCGAAGGAGACGAGGTCGACGAGAAGCTCACGTGGTTCCGGCAGGTGCTGGAGTGGCAGCAGGAGACGCGCGAGCCGGAGGAGTTTCTCGAGTTCTTGAAGATTGACCTGTTCCAGGACGAGATCTTCGTGTTCACCCCCGCTGGCGACGTGAAGCAGCTTCCGAAGGGCGCGACGCCGATCGATTTCGCCTACGCGGTCCACACGGAAGTCGGGCAGCGGTGCTCGGGTGCCAAGGTGAATGGCCGGATCGCGCCTCTATCCCGCGCGCTGCGTAACGGGGACACGGTCGAGATCCTCACCTCCGACTCGCAGACGCCGTCGCGTGACTGGCTCGGGTTCGTGCAGACGAGCCGGGCCCGTCATCGCGTCAAGCAGTGGATCCGACGGGAGGAGTACGACTCGTCCGTGCGCCTGGGACGGGAGATCCTCTCCCGGGAATGGCGGCGCAAGCACCTGAAGCCGACCGATGCGGAGATCGCGGCGGCGGTGAAAGCCCTGGGCATCAACGACGGAGCCGACGGCCTGTTCGCCGCCGTCGGGCGAGGGGACATCGGCATGACGAGGGTCATGCGGGCGGTGTTCCCCGAAGACATGCCGGAACGCGAGAAACTGGACCATCCGCTCTCGAAGTTCGTGAAGAAGGTGTGGAGTGGATCGAAGGGCGTACGGATCCAGGGCATGGACAACCTGATGGTCCGCTATTCCCAGTGTTGTCAACCAGTTCCGGGTGATGAGGTAATCGGATACATTACCGTCGGGCGGGGCATTTCGATCCACCGGCGCGACTGCCCGAACGTGCTCAACCTCCCGGACCTTCCCGAACGGCGGATCGTGATCGATTGGGACGACGATGGGGCCCAGCGATTCCTGGTTCGTATCGTCATGGAGGGAACGGACCGCCACGGCCTGTTCGCCGACATCGCCAAGTCGATCAGCGACACGGGCACCAACATCCAGTCGGCCGATATCAAGTCCACCGAGGGTGGCATGACGGGGCAGTTCGTGGTGGAGGTGGAGAACCTGGCTCACCTCAAGAAGGTGATGCGCCAGATCCGCAGGGTGAAGGGCGTGATCAGCGTGGAGCGGAAAGAGAGCTTCGGCGACAGCGACCTGACCCTCGAGGTGTAGGACTCCTTCCGGAAGTCACTCCGACAGACGGGCGATCTCCGCGTCGAGTTCCGCCACCTGGCCTTCCAGTTCCGCCATCAGGTCGATCGAGCGCTGCGCGCCCGGGTCGATGCGCAGCATCGCCGCCACCACGCTGTCGCGCAGGGTCGAGAATGCCTGCACCACTGCTGGATCCTGAAAGGCCCTGTCGATGACCGGCCGCAGGCTGCGCTCCACTTCCGCCAGTTCGGCCGCTACGGCGGCCCGCTCTTCTGGTGCCACGGGACGCGGATCCTCTTCGCCCTGCTGAAGCAGCTTTGGCGTGGCCATGTCCTGCAGGTCGTGCCCCACGGCCTGGGCGCGGTCGAGAAGCTCCACCGCCTCGGGATCGTCGCGAAGCACGGCGGCTCGCAGCTCGGCGTTGAACGTATCCTGCGCGGCGCGGACTGCCGGCTCCTCGAGTGCCTGCATCTGGACGCGCCGGATGACGTTCTGCACGGACGAGAACTGCATCAGCCGGGAACGCCGCTGGCTCCGGAGCTCAGCCAGCTCCTCCTGCCTGGCAGAATCCGAACACGAGATGACCGTTGTGAGAAGCACGGTCATCGCGATCGGAATGCGCATGTGTCGAGTCATGTCGGCCTCTGGTGCAGCCCCTTGTACGAGCGGTAACGAGGCCGCAACGTGATCGGCGCGCCGCGTCCAGTCAAGCGGGCCCGGCCAGGGTACGGGAGCCCCGGCAAGGGGCCCATACAGGAGATGTCGTGACACCAGATCGTTTCGCTCTCGAGCTTCCGTTCGAGCCCACCGGCGACCAGCCGGAAGCCATCAGGGCACTGACCGATGGCGTGCGCCAGGGCGAGCGCTGGCAGACCCTTCTGGGCGTCACGGGGAGCGGGAAGACGGTCACCATGGCCGGGGTGATCCAACAGACAGGCCTACCGACCCTGGTGATGAGTCACAACAAGACCCTCGCCGCCCAGCTGTACGGGGAACTGAAGCAGTTCTTCCCGCGAAACGCGGTGGAGTACTTCATCTCCTACTACGACTACTACCAGCCCGAAGCGTACGTGCCGACGACGGACACCTACATCGAGAAGGACGCGTCGATCAACGAGGACATCGATCGTCTGCGGCTCCGGGCCACGTCCTCCCTGATGGAGCGGAGCGACGTGATCGTGGTGGCGTCCGTGTCCGCGATCTATGGCCTGGGCGATCCCCGCTCCTACCGCTCCCAGATGCTCACCCTGGAGGTCGGCCAGCAGATCGAGCGCCGCGACATCCTTGCGGGCCTGGTCCAGATCCAGTACGGCCGGAATGACATCGACTTTCGGCGTGGCACGTTTCGGGTTCGAGGCGACGTCATCGAGGTGCTTCCGGCGTACGAGGAGCAGGCCGTCCGCATCGAGCTGTTCGGTGACGAGGTGGAGCGCATCACGAAGATCGACCCCCTGACTGGCAAGGCGATCGCCTCGCTGCAGCGCACGGCCGTCTTCCCGGCCACCCACTACGCGGTGGATCCGGCTCGCCTGGAGAGGGCGATCGACGGAATCCTGACCGAGCTCGAGATCCGTCTGATGGACCTGCGGACCGATGGCCGGTTGCTGGAAGCCCAGCGCCTGGAGCAGAGAACGCGGTTCGACGTCGAGATGCTCCGTGAGATCGGAGTGTGCCAGGGAATCGAAAACTACTCCCGCTATTTCGATGGCCGCGAGCCGGGCGAAAGGCCCTACTGCCTGCTCGACTACTTCCCGAAGGACTTCCTCGTAATCGTCGACGAGTCGCATGTCAGCATCCCGCAGATCGGAGCGATGTACAAGGGCGACCGCAGCCGCAAGACGACCCTGGTCGAGTACGGTTTCCGACTGCCGTCCGCCCTCGACAACCGACCGCTCGAGTTCGAGGAGTGGGAGGCCATCGTACCGTCCGTCATCTTCACGAGCGCGACACCCGGAGACTACGAGCTGAGGCGTTCGGAGGGCGTGGTGGTGGAGCAGCTCATCCGGCCCACTGGATTGCTCGACCCGGGAGTCGAGATTCGGCCGGTATCGGGTCAGGTAGACGACCTCCTCGAGGAGATCCGGATTCGGACGGCCCGCTCGGAGAGGATCCTCGTGACCACGCTCACCAAGCGGATGGCGGAGGATCTGTCCGAGTACCTGGCGGCGCGGGGCGTCCGGGTACGCTACCTGCACAGCGACATCCATACGATCGAGCGGGTCGAGATACTGCGCGAGCTGCGCCTGGGGGTATTCGACGTGCTCGTCGGCATCAACCTGCTCCGCGAGGGATTGGATCTGCCCGAGGTGTCGCTGGTGGCGATCCTGGATGCGGACAAGGAAGGGTTCCTCCGGTCCGAGACCTCGTTGATCCAGACGATCGGGCGGGCGGCGCGGAACGCTGAAGGCAAGGCGGTGATGTATGCCGACCGCATCACGGGATCGATGGAGCGTGCCATCAGCGAGACGGATCGCCGCCGCGAGGTGCAGGCCGAGTACAACGCGGAGCACGACATCGTGCCGCGCACGATCGTGAAATCGGTGGAGCAGATTCGCTTCACGACCTCCGTGGCGGATGCACGGGTGGCCGAGTCGCCGGCTCCGGGCGACCGCTACGGGGGTGTCGATCCAGCCGAGCTGGCGCACCAGCTGGAGAACGAGATGAAGCAAGCCGCCCAGGCGCTCGACTTTGAACGGGCGGCTCGCCTGCGTGATGAACTGTTCGAGGTGCGGGCGGCGATGGAAACAGGATCCAGAAAGTCGAATTGGAGGCGATCGCGGTGAGCGAGCTCGACGTCGGCCCGTTCGCGTTGACCGAAGCGGAGCTGGCCCGATACGGGCAGGACATGGGCCGAGTCGCGCTCGAGGGCGGAGTGTTCGTGTGTCTGTACGGTGACCTGGGGGCGGGAAAGTCGACACTCGCCAGGGCCGCCTGCCGGGGTGCGGGGGTGACGGGGCCGATTCCCAGTCCCACCTTCACCCTCGTCAACCAGTACGAAGGGCGGGGGGGTGCCACGGTCCAGCACGCGGACCTGTATCGGATCGAAACGGTGGAAGGGCTTCCGGACATGGGTTGGGAGGGCCTGGTCCAGTCGGAAGACATGGTGCTTGTGGAGTGGGCCGACCGGGCGGAGGGCTTCCTCCCCGAGGATCGCTGGGACATACGACTCGATTTCCTGGCCGACGCGACCCGCCGCCGGGTGGCCCTTCGGGCCCGCGGCCGGGTGCCTCGCTTGCCCGAGCCACGGGTGGCCGCGGAGGACCCCTCGTGTTGAGGCTCGCGCTGGACACCAGCACGCCCGTGGGCAGCGTGGCGATTGGCAGGGACGGCGAGATCCTCGCCGAATCGCTCTTGCGGGTCCGTGCGACGCACTCCGAGGCCGTGCTCCCCGAGATCGACCGATTGCTGAACGACTGCGGACTCGGCGCTTCGGATCTGCAGGGAGTGGTGGTGGGTGGCGGGCCAGGCTCGTTCACCGGAGTTCGGATCGCCGCATCGTTGGCAAAGGGGATGTGCCACGCGCGGGGCCTGGAGCTGTTCTCCTTCTCGAGCCTGGCCGCAGTGGCGGCGGGAGCCGGATGCGATGGGCCCGTCTGCGCGATGTTCGATGCGCGACGCGGGCAGGTCTACGCCGCCGGATACCGGGTGGGCGAGGGAATCGAAGAACTGTTCGCTCCGCGGGCCGGACCTCTCGATCAGGTGCTCATGGATCTTGGTGAACCCGGAGACTGGTGCTTCGCCGGCGACGGGGCCGGGGCGGGAGAGGACGCCATCCGGTCGGCCGGCGGCCTGGTGCTCGACCCGGATACCTGGGTACCGAGTGCCCGAGCCCTCCTGTGGCTGGCAGCGGTCGACCCGGACCGGGGGCGGGTGGCAGACCCCGGTCGCTGGGAACCGGGCTACGTTCGCCTGCCCTCCGCTCAGCGCGGTACGGGCGCCTGAGCGTGGTCGAATCGCGCGGGAAGGCGCGGCCTTCCGTGAGGGCGATGCGCGTTGCGGACCTGGACGAGGTCATGCTCATCGAGAGGCGGTCGTTCTCCGCGCCCTGGGAGGAGTCCACATTCCGCGGCTTGATGCGTCGGCCGAGCGCGGCCCTTATCGTTGCCGAGACCGACGACGAGCTGACCGGTTACTCGGTGATGTGGTTCGCGGCGGACGAAGGTGAGCTGGGAAATATCGCCGTCGTGCCAGAGCGCCGTGGAGAGGGCATCGGAAGAATGCTCCTGCGCGAGAGCATCTCCGTCGCGGCCAGCCGGGGGACACGCTCGCTGTACCTTGAGGTCAGGGAGTCCAACGATGTGGCCCGCCGCCTGTACGAGAAGGTCGGATTCAGCGTGGTGGGAGTGCGCAAACAGTACTACACCGAACCGGTCGAAGATGCGATAGTGATGAAACTGGACGTGCAGCCTGAGGTGCGTTGACACGCCGAGGAACGGCCATCTAGTTTCGGTGTGAGGTCGGCGCATCGGCCTGATAGTGCAGTGGTTTTCGTGTATGTTGTTATAGAATAAGAGGATAGAATGGCACGATCGCTCAACAAGATTCAGCTGATAGGGAATCTGGGACGGGACCCCGAGGTCCGCGTCACCGGCTCCGGCACGCGGGTTGCCACGCTGTCCGTGGCCACGAGCCGCGAGTGGACTGACCGCAGCGGTCAGAAGCAGGAGAAGACGGAGTGGCACAAGGTGTCGTGCTGGGACAAGCTGGCGGACGTGTGCGAGCGCTACCTGACCAAGGGTGACCGCGTCTACATTGAAGGCAGCGTCGAGTACCGCCAGAGCGAGCAGGACGGCCAGGTACGGTACTTCACGGACATCAGGGCGCGGGAGATGATTATGCTGGGCGGGCGCGGCGACCGACCGGAATCCATGTCCGGACCGGCTGTAGAGCGCTCGGCCGGATCCAGCATGAAGGACTTTACGGACGACGCCCTCGCGGGCGAGGACGACCTGCCCTTCTGAGGAGTCACATCATGAACGGGGCAACCCGGGCACTGGTACTGGTCACCGCAATCCTCGCGGTCGCTCCGGCCGCCGGCGCGCAGGAGACCGACAGGACCCATCGAGTCCGAGCGGGAGACACGCTGTGGGAGCTCGCGGCGCAATACCTTTCGGACCCCTTCCGCTGGCCTGAACTCTATGACCTGAATGTGGAGGTCGTGGAGGATCCGCACTGGATCTTTCCGGGTGAGAGCTTGAAGCTTCCCGGGTATCAGGACGCGGCCGCAGAGCCGACAGCCCGGCCGACCGAGGGACGGGCCGTTCGAGTTGCCGGGGAGACGAGGACTCCGAGGGAAGCGCAGGGTTCTCCCGGCGACGCCCGCCGGTCGTTCGGAGAAACGGGTCAATTCCCCGAGGGTTCGGTGTTCCGGGCCGACCCGAACGCGCAGGGCTACGGTGAGCTATCGATCGCGTCGACCGATCCGAGGGCCGTGGTCTCGCTGAGCGATTTCTACGGCGCAGCGGTCCTCGCTGACCAGAATGCCCTCGCTTCTGCGGGTGTGACGGCCCGCGTCGTCGCCGAACCTCATCCGTCCGTCGACATCAAGCTGGCGCGCGCAGCCCGCCTCAACGACCAGGTCGTGCTCCATATCACCGGGGCTGAGGTCGCTGTGGGCGACTACCTGAAAGCCGTGCAGTGGGGCCGGTCCATGGGTGATGCGGGGTACGTGTTGTACACCGTCGGTGCGGTCCGCGTGACCCGGACGTATCCGTCGCGAGACAGCGTACGGGCGGAGGTCATACAGGTCTTTGGAGACTATCGGGTAGGAGACCTGATGCTGATGGCCGAGGAATACCCGATCGTACCGGGGATGCAGTCGGAGGTCGAGGAGGGTGGCCTGGTCGGTGCGGTGCTCGGCTTCACCGAAGACCAGACACTGGTCGCGACGACGGAGACCATATTCCTGGACATCGGGGCGGCAGACGGCGTTCAGGTCGGCGACGTGTTCGCCGTATTTCCATGGACGGCCACGGCCGAGACCGCGCTCTTCGCGGACCGACTGTCGGTGGTCCGGGTGGTGCACACATCGGACGAGACAGCAACGGCTCGTGTCACCGAGTTGCGTGATGCAGGGATGCGTCCCGGGACACCCGTCAGGCGAGTCGAAAGGATGCCTCAGTAGAGGCCTCGAGTTTCCAGCCAGGTCACCGAAGCGTCCCGCCAACCGACGGGGCGCTTCTTCGCATCCGGCTCCGTGCGTCTTTCGGCGCATGGCGGTGGCAAATAGCTTGGCCGCGGCGCCCGGAGTGTACGGGTCGAAACGGGCGCGTGACCGTCTACACGAGACGAAAGAAGAGTGATGGCAAGAGAAGGGCGGAGGGTTCTGGTCACGGGTGGGGCCGGGTTCATCGGATCTCACGTGTGCGACGCCTTCACGGCGGACGGCTGGTCCGTCACCGCGCTGGACGACCTGAGTTCCGGCAAGGAGGAGAACCTCTCGACCGGCATCGACCTCGTCGTGGCGGACATCCGGTCTCCGGAGGCGGCGACCCTGATTCGGGATGGCGGGTTCGAGGTGGTCAGCCACCACGCCGCGCAGATCGACGTTCGCATCTCCGTGGAACGGCCCGATCATGACGCGTCGATCAACATCATGGGGCTGTTGAATCTGCTCGAGGCTGCCGTGAGAGGGGGCGTGCGCAGGTTCCTGTACGTTTCTTCCGGCGGAGTCGTCTACGGTGAGCCTGAGGACCTTCCGGTGTCGGAGACCGCGCCGAAGCAGCCGCTGTCTCCCTATGGCGTCAGCAAGCTCACCGGGGAGCACTATCTGCACTTCTACCGCCAGATCCACGGCCTCGAGAGCGTCTCGCTCAGGTATTCCAACGTGTTCGGTCCGAGGCAGGATCCCCACGGCGAGGCGGGAGTGGTGGCCATTTTCGGACGGAGTATTCTCGAGGGTCGCCAGCTCACCATCTTCGGCGACGGGGAACAGACACGCGACTACGTGTATGTGGGAGACGTGGCACGGGCCAACGTGTTGTCCGCGAGGCTTGATGTCTCCGATTCGAAAACGATGGATGACGTTGCCTTCAACGTGGGGACGGGTTTGGAAACCAGTGTGAACGAACTTGCGAGCGCCCTCATGACCGTGGCTGGCCGAGAGGTGCCCGTGGAGCATGCACCGGAGCGACCTGGCGAACTGCTGCGCAACTGCCTCGATGCCTCGAAACTCGAGGGGAAGGGATGGCGCCGGGCCGGCGTTCTCGAGGATGGACTGCTGGCGACGTACGAGTGGATCGCGGGGGAGGATCGATGATGGCGTTTCCGGCCCTGACCGCGATGCTCCAGCAGGGCAACACCATTGCCTCGACTCCGTGGGACTTGATTGCGCACGCTACGCCGGTCACGAAAGTCATCTTGCTGGTCCTGGCGGCTTTCTCGCTGTTCTCGTGGGTCATGATCTTCTGGAAGTGGTCCGAGTTCCGGAAGATGCGACAGTCGGGAGACACGTTCGTCGCCGGCATGGAGTCCGCCACGGGGCTGAGGGACGTCTACCAGACGCTGACCCGGCTCGAGGAATCTCCGTACACGCGAGTATTTCGGCGTGGGGTCAATTTCTTCACCGAGCTTCGTCCCACGGCTCTGCGCGACGACGGGGCCGACGCGCCCGGCCTCTCTTCGGCCCAGTTGGACACTCTGCGTCTGGTCCTGGAAAAGGAGCTGGCGGAGGAACGGGACGACATGGCGCACGGTCTTCCGTGGATGGCCATCATCGGGTCGATAAGCCCGCTGTTGGGTCTGATGGGGACCGTCGTCGGTGTCATGAACTCCTTCATCGGAATCACGTCACAGGGATCCGCCAACATCGCGGCTGTGGCTCCCGGGATCGCCGAAGCTCTCGTCACCACGGTGGTGGGACTCGCCGTCGCGATCCCCGCGGTGATCGCCTACAACCACTATGCGGCCAAGCTGGGCCTGTTTACCGGAGAGCTTGAGGGCTTCGCCAGCGAGTTCATCGGCACTCTGGCCCGGGAGGGCCGCGTATGATCGGAGGTCGTCTTGGCGGGGGGCTCGACAGCGGCCTCCCCGTACGCGCTGAGATCAACGTCACGAGCCTGGTCGACGTGGCGTTCACCCTGCTCGTGATCTTCATGATTACGGCGCCCATCCTCCAGGGCGGCGTTGAAGTGGCGATCCCGAAGGCGCCATCTGCTCCGCTGCAGGTGGCCGAGGGGCTCGTGATCACGGTGGACAGGGACGGACAGATCTACGTCGACGACGACGTCTTCACGCGTGAGGAGTTCGCGGCCACGATCGTCCAGATGGTCGAGCGCAAGGGTGGGCCGACGGTCTACGTGAGGGGAGACCGCGACGTGCCGTACGGATCGGTGCTGTGGGTCATCGGCACGCTGAAGGAGTCGGAGATCGACGCCGTCAGCCTGATCGCCGATCCGGATACGGATCGCTGAGGCCGTGCGGGGAAGGGCGAGGGACGAGTGACCGGAGGACGTGAACGCCACAAGATGCCGCCCGGCGCACTTATCGCGTCGACCATCTTGCACGCCGTGGTCGGAATCACCCTGGCGGTAGCTGGAGCCTACATGGCGCCACGTTCGCTTCCGGCTCAGACGTTTCGTGTCCACCTGGTTGCGGCGGCGGACGAGAGCGCTCCCATGCGACTGAAGCCCGAGCCGGCCAAGGTCGACGAGGAGGAGAACCGTCCACCTCCCCCTGAGCCCACGCCCGACCCGAAGCCGCGAACCGAGGTCCCTACCGTGGTGGAGCAGCCTCCTCCGGTGGAACCGTCCAAGGAGCCGTCGCGCGGGCCCGAAGAGGGCGACGATCCGATCAACGTGCACCTCGAGGGAGCGGCCTTCGTCGATCCGCAGTATCTCGAGAACATCATTCTCCAGGTGCACCGGTACTGGAGGCCCCCTACCGGGAATCGCAACCTGCGAGCCGAGGTGGTGTTCACCATCGAGAGTGACGGGTCCACGAGTGACATTGAGTGGGTTCAGCGTTCCGGGGACCTGGCCTTCGACCTTGAGGCGCACGGGGCGGTGGAGGCCGCGGGCAGGGCAAGGGCCTTCGGCCCGCTGCCGGCCGCGTGGCCCCGCGATCAACTGAGAGTGTCTTTCTTCTTCGATCCAGCTTCTTTGTGAGGTGAGCCGAGTGATGATGGGACGGAAGCTAGCGACTGTCGGGCTGTTGGTCCTGACCGGGGTGGTGGTATTCGCGGGTGTTGGCCGGGCGCAGGATCCCGGTGACGTACGGGTCGGCATCACGTATACGCCGGGCTACCTGCCGGGCCTCGTGATGACGCCGGTCGAATCGGACGGTGCGTTGGCCGACTACGCTGCGCAGGCTGACAGCATCCTGCGAAGAGACCTCGACTACGCCGACCGGTTCCAGATCATACCGGTCCCGGACGACCTCCCGACCGACGGACCCGTGAACTACGGGCTGTGGAACCAGTTGGGCGCTGTCTGGCTCGTGGTATCCGAGCTCACCGGGACGGCGGCGCAGCCCGTGCTCCGGGTCAGCCTGCACGATGTCGTGTTTTCTGAACTGAAGGAAGTGAAGGCGTTCTCGCTTCCGCGCCCTACCGACTCGGACTTTCGGATGGCGGTTCACAGGGTGTCCGACGAGGTGGTGACGTGGGCCACCGGCGAGCCCGGTATCGCGGCGTCACGCATCGTGTTCCGACGCATGGTCACGCCCACCGCGTCCGACCTGTTCCTGATCGACAGCGACGGGTACGGCCTTCGGAGGCTCACGCACGAGGCTGCCACCAACGACAGCGCGATCGTGATGTCTCCGGAGTTGTCCCCGAATGGACGCTTCGTCGTGTACGTGTCGTACAAGTCCGGCAAGCCCGTGATCTACGAGATCGACCTGATGACCGGAGCCGAGGTGGTGATCTCTGACATCGGGAGAATCAACGTGACGCCGGTCTACTCGCCGGACGGACGCCGCATCCTGTTCGGGCGGACCGAGGACGATCACACGGAGTTGTTCGAGATTCAGCGCGATCCCCTGTGCTGCACCCGGAGGGTGACCTTTACGTCGACGGGGGAGACGCTGGGTGGGTCCTACTCTCCCGACGGACGGTCGCTGGCGATCACGTCCACTCCGCTCGGCAATCCGCAGATCTATGTCCTGGATCTGCAGCGGGGCGGTGATCCGGCGATCGTGAGTCGGTACGTGTTCGGGGAACGCGGGTACGCGACCTCGCCCCACTGGTCGCCTCGCGGAGATCGAATCGCCTACCACACCTGGGTGGACAGCTGGTTTCAGATCGTGACCGTCAACCCGGATGGGACGGATCGGCGCGTCATGACGTCGCGCGGGAGCAACGAAGACCCGAGTTGGGCTCCGGACGGCAGGCACCTCGTATTTGCCGGCACGTTGCGCGGCTACTACGCGCTGTGGGTGCTGGATACGGTAAGCGGACGGCTGCGGTCCATTACGGTGAACCAGGTGGATCAGCTGCCGCACTGGTCGGGACCGGTCGCGCCTGGTTCCTGAGGCCGCAAAAGAGGGGCGCGCACCGCTTGGCAAGCGCGCGCGGGCAGTATACAATACAGCGGTTCCAATGGAACTAGCTCAAGTGTCACGACTGTACGAGATCCGACATCCCGTTCCGGGAGTTCGCGACTCACTGAAAAGGAGCGTAAAAGATGCGTCTCAATGGTAGGATCGCAGCTCTCCTGGTTCTCCTCGCCGTGGGAGCTGCCGCCTGCGCCGGAAACCCGGCACCCGAGCCGCCCCCTGTGGTGGCCGAGACCGTACCCGCGCCTGATGCCGATAGCCTCGCCGCAGTGCGGGCTGCCGAGCGCGAAGCAGCGGCTGCGCGTCTCTGTCGCGAAGCCGCGTCGGCGATGGCAGCCGGCAATTATGATCGGGCTCACAGCCTCTACACCCAGGCCCAGCGCGACTACGCCGGCACCGAGTGCGCAAACACGGCGGGCGGCCAGATCGCTCTGATCGATGCGATCATGGTGATTCGCGAGCGCGTCCACTTCGATTTCGACAAGTACAACATCCGGGATGATGCTGCGGCGGTACTGGCGGCCAAGGCCGAGGTGCTGCAGGAGTTCCCAGGCGTCAAGCTCACGATCGAAGGGCACTGCGACGAGCGCGGCTCGATCGAGTACAACCTGGCACTGGGTCAGCGTCGTGCGGACAGCACGGTTCGGTACCTGGTCAGCCTCGGTCTGTCGGAGGACATGTTCACTACCGTCAGCTACGGTAAGGAGCGGCCGGTGGCCCAGGGCGCGAACGAGGACGCCTGGCAGATGAATCGGCGTTCCGAGTTCGTCATCGAGAACATGGATGCTCTTTGAGCCCTAGAGTTCTCGTTGTCCTTGCTGTAAGCCTTCTGGGCGCAGCATGCGCCATGAAGAGCGACGTGGCGGATCTCGAATCCACGTTGCAGGCGCAAATGCAGGCGGAACGCGCCCAGAGGGACAGCCTGATGACGGAAATCAGGCAGTTGCGATCGGTGCTGCTGGACAGCCTCAGCGTCCAGCAGCGCCGTGACATTTCTGGCCGGGTGGATCTTGGACGCCAGATCGAAGACCTGTCGATTGCGGTTACACAGCTGACGGCTCTGACGGGGGAGACCCAGCGTCAGCTGGCGGTGCTGCAGGACTCAGGTGACGGTCTGGGGGGGGCTGCCATGGCGGGTGCCGCCGGGGCGGCCCTCGTCGTTGGTGCCGACGGCGGGGAAACTCCCGTCTCCGCCGCGAATGACGGACAGCCCGAGGCTCTTTACGAGGCGGCCCTGCGGCAGTTCCGGCGCGGCTCGTATGAGACGGCTCGCGCCGGCCTCGATCAGTTTCTCGAACAGTACCCGAGTCACGAGTTAGCGCCGGACGCGCAGTACTTCAGGGCGGAGACGTTCGCTGAGGCTGGCGGACTCGATGAAGCGCTGGAGGAGTACGCCCGGGTTCTGGAGTTGTACCCGAACTCGCGCCGCGCGCCGACCGCGTTGTACAAGAGCGGACTCATCGAGCTTCAGATGGGCAACGTAGACGATGCTCGCACCTACTTCCAGCGAGTCGTCCAGGGTTACCCGGACAGCGATGAGATCGACCTGGCGGAGCGGGAGCTCACCAGACTCCAAAACTGAGCCTGCCGGCCCGGGGTTTGCGTCCCATCGCGGGTTGCCGAACCCGGACGAGGAGGACGCGTGCGCTGCCCCACCTGTGATCACATCGAAGATCGTGTCGTCGATTCGCGGCTCAGCCGCGGCGGTCGTGCCATCCGCCGCCGCCGTGAGTGCATCGCGTGTGGTCAGCGGTTCACGACATACGAACTGATAGAGCGCGAGCCACTCACCGTCCGGAAGTCGTCGGGGGCCATCGAACCGTACGATCGTCAGAAGCTCCTCCGCAGCATCAGGATCGCCTGCGCGAAGCGTCCGGTGTCCCTCACGGAGATCGAGGACATGGTCGACGGTATCGAGGAAGCGCTCGACGCGTCGGACGCCCGTGAGATCAGCAGTCAGGCGGTTGGAGAGCTGGTGATGCGCCACCTTCAGGGCACGGACCAGGTGGCCTACGTACGGTTCGCCTCGGTGTACAGGAACTTCCAGGATACCACGGAGTTCATGGAGGAAGTGCGCGAGCTGGTGACGAGGGCCCGCTACCGGGCCCGTGGGCAGCAGGAGCTCTTCGAGGCTCCCGACGAGGCGAGCGAATAGTCGAATGGCGGGCGACCTGGGCGAGATGCCCTTTCTGGATCACCTGGAGGAATTGCGCGGCCGCGTGATCTGGTCGCTCGTGGCCCTGGTCGTGCTGTCGATCGTCGGCTTCTTCCTGGTGACCGAATTCGGCGTGATGGAGATCCTGGAGCGCCCGTTCAACCAGGTCCTCCCTGACGAGGGACTACGCTACACGAGCCCCACCACCCCCGTAGTCGTCACCTTCAAGCTGGCTTTCGTGGTGGGCGGCATTCTGGCGCTCCCCGTCATCGCCTACCACACCTGGGCGTTCTTCTCGCCGGCCCTGTACGAGCACGAGAAGAAGTACATCATTCCAGCGATTTCGGTGGGTTTCGTGCTGTTTCTCGCCGGCATCGCGATGGCCTACTTCCTGGTGCTGCCCCTGGGCCTGCGTTTCCTGATCGGCTTCCAGGCCGAGACCCTGACCCCGATCATCACGATCGATGAGTACCTGCGGTTCGCCACACGGCTGATTCTGGCCTTCGGCATCATCTTCGAGATGCCGGTGATCCTGGTACTCCTGAGTTTCATGGGGATCGTGACGCCAGCCGGACTCCGAAAATATCAGCGCCACGCGCTCGTGCTTCTGGCCGTGACCTCTGCCATGCTGACACCCGCGGATCTCGGCACGATGTTCATGCTCCTGGTACCCATGGTCGTCCTCTACGAGCTATCGATCTGGTTGGTGAAGATGGTCGGCGGTGGGCGCACCCGTCCACGGGCCGAGGAGCCGGCCCCGGAGTCCTGACGGCGATGCGAGCCGCCCGCCTCATTCTCTTCGGGATCATCCTGCTGGGCGTGCCGACTGCTGCGGCCGGCCAGGAACCGGTTTCTCCGCGGGCGCGTCTGGATCGAGAGCGGGCACTGCAGCGGCCCATTCCGGTCGACTCGGCCGGTCTTCCCATCGACACGCTCGGCCTCCCGGCGGACACGACCCCCCGGATCGACATCGAAGCGAGGCGCCAGGCACTCGAGACCGAGGGGTTCCCGGCGCGCGACGACATCTTCCGACAGCTGAAGGATCTTCCCGGTTTCATGGTGTTCGAGTACCGGGGAGAGGAAGTGCGACTGGATGTGGACGAGCAACGGATCGGCCTGCTCGGTGACGCCCAGGTCAACCGGGGGCCCGACGTTCTCACGGCGGATACGATTCGATACCGCGGAAATGTCAAATTCATGTCCGCCCTGGGGAACATCCAGCTGGTGGGGATGGACCAGAAGGACGTGAAGAGCGATTCGGTGCTCTACTACGACCTCGCCAACCTCAAGGGGACCGTGTTCGGGGCCGAAACGCAGTTCATGCAGGGGGGCACCACATGGCGGATCGTGGGCGACGTGATTCCCAAGGCGCAGGACACGGTCTTCGCGTCCCAGGGCGCCTTCACGTCCTGCGACACGGAGGTGCCCCACTACCGGTTCCAGGCGGGTGAGATCAAGCTCGTGAATCAGGACGTCATCGTGGCATGGCCCGTGGTGCTGTACGTGAGCAGCGTCCCGGTGTTCTGGCTGCCGTTCTTCGCGCAGGACATCCGTCCGGGTCGGCGCAGCGGAATCCTGCCGCCCCGGTTCGGGTTCAACGACCTCGTACAGACCTCCGGCAGCTCCAGCCGCAACGTCACCGATTTCGGTTACTACTGGGCGATCAACGACTACACGGATCTGCAGGGTTCGGTCGATTGGTTCAGCGGTAACTTCACCCGCTTGAACGGCGCGTTTCGATATCGCTGGCTGAAGCAGTTCATCCGGGGAAGCATCGCCTACGGCGAGACGTTCAGCGAAACCGGCCGCAACCTGACCCTGGGGTGGAATCACGACCAGGAGCTGGGGCTGGCGACCACGCTTCGTGTTTCCGCGCGGTATATCCAGGACACTCGAACGTTCCAGGACCAGACCTACGATCCACGCCTGCAGACCCAGTCGATCGATTCCGATGCGGGCCTGAACCACCGCTTTTCGTTCGCCAACGTCTCGGTCTCGGCTCGACGCCGCCAGTTCCTCACCAGCGACAGGACGGAGCTTACGCTGCCTCAATTCAGCTTGAGCTTCTCGCCGGTCACCCTGTTCGCGGCCCCTCGCTCGAGCGAGGGAATGTTCAACAACATGACGTTGAGCGGTACGGCGAAGTTCGGCCGTAACAGCACGAGCCAACAGTTCGCGACAGACCGGGCCTCGACCGACGGCTCACTTTCCGGTGGCCTGAGACTCAAGCAGCTGAATCTCTCGGGTAGCGCCAGGTACAACGAAGTGCGAACGACCGAGGAGGATTCTACGGGCATCGAGTCGCCGTCCGTGGCGATCAGGCGGATGGACTGGAGTGCCGGGCTCGACTACCAGGTCAACCTCGTCGGATCGACGACGCTCAGACCGAACGTCAAGTGGAGCGGAGGCTACTTTCGATCACCGGACACGAACGGTGATTTCGTATCGGTTCCGACGCAGATGAGCTTCGGCGCCACACTCAGCACCGACATCTTCGGGTTCTACCCGGGGTTCGCGTCGTTCAGCCGGGTCCGTCACAAGATGTCGCCGGGGTTTTCATGGGCCTATGCGCCGGCCGTCAGCGTCGACTCGGCTCGGGCTGCCATTCCCGGCTTTCCCCTGGACTCGGTCCGCGCGCGTCACACGCTCTCGTTTACCTTGAGGCAGACCTTCGAGGCCAAGGTGCGGGGGCGGTCCGAGCCCACCCCCGCGGCTCCGCCACCTGGAGGACAGATGGCGGCCCGGCCAGTTCGAGTTTCTGCGCCTGGCGACTCGGCCGCGGTTCCGGCCGCGGATTCCGCCGCCGTGGAAGGGCAGCAGGCCGATACGGTCGCCGTGGAGGCCCTCTCGCCGTCCGATCTCACCGGCCCACCGAGCATGCCCCCGCGCGACCAGGTGGTCACCCTGCTCGCGCTCAATACCTCGGCCTTCGTGTTCGATTTCGAGCGGGCGAAGCTGGGAGAGCCCGCCCTGATCTCGCCGACGGTGTCCAACAACATCACCTCCGACCTGCTCAGGGGCCTGTCGATCAACATGACGCACCGGCTGTTTGAAGGGACGGGGTCGGACCGGAGATTCAGTCCGTCGCTGCAGCAGATCGCCCTGAGCTTCAGCCTCCGGTCGGGCACGAGTTTCGGCGACCTCGTGGGGATCGGAGGAAGCCAGGCTCGCTCACCACAGGAGCGCGCGGCTGACACGTCTCCGCGCGAGACCGATGCGCGTGACGGCCTGCAAGGATTCTACTCAGAGGATCGGACGGACCCGTTCGCCGAAGGCAATCGTGGCGGGCCGTGGAACCTCAGTCTGCGCTATTCCATGGTCCGCCCCCAGACGGAAGGCGGTTTCGAAAGCCAGACGGTGGATGGAACCCTCTCGTTTCAACCGACGCCCGGATGGGCCGTGCGATGGACCACTCAGTACAACATCACGTCCGGGGACTTCGGCCAGCAGCTGATCACCCTGGATCGCGACCTTCACCGGTGGCGGGCCTCCTTCCAGTTCGCTCGGTCTCCCAACGGCAACGTCGTTTTCTCCGTCGGCGTGCACCTCACGGACGCTCCGGAACTCAAGGGCGACTACAGGCAGCAGACGAACTGAGGACGCTCGTGGCGCGGTGGCCGGATTCTTGAACTCAACCGGACGGGAATCCGGCATCGACGCCCATGCGGTGGCCATGTCACAGCCGTGTGGAAAAAGCTTGCGGACCCCGGGAAATTGTAGTGCGTTCCATTGACGACAGAAGGCTCCAGGCTCGCGTTGCGAGCCTCCGTGAAGGGAGAGCGGCAGACGCGGATGACCAGGCACCACCAGCTCAAGAACGAGGCGCGCAGGGCCGAACAACGGTCCGATTGGGCTCGAGCGATCGAGCTCTACAAGAGTGCAATTCGCCTCGAGGAGGAGCGTGGATCAGGGTCAGACGTCGGTGTCTACAACCGGGTTGGCGACCTCTACCTGCGGCAGGGCGATACGGCCGCCGCCGTCGAGTACTACGAGCAGGCTGCTGACCGCTATGCCGCCCACGGGCTTCACACCTCTGCTATAGCGCTCTGCAACAAGATTTTGCGAATCGCTCCAGACCGCGACGAAGTGTACGGACGACTCGCGCGGTTGCATGCGTCCACCGGGCTGCTCGCGGAGGCGAGGGGGGCGTTCCTCAGATTCGCCGAGCGGATGCGTGAAACGGATCGCCTGAGCGAGGCCCTGGAGGCCGTTCAGGACCTCGTAAGCCTGACCGGAGACGAAGAGCTGCGGACGGCGTTCGCTGAGCAACTCGTCGGGGCGGGCCTGGGGGCGCAGGCGGTGGCCCAGTTGCGCCTGGTGTACCAGGCACGGGTGGCCGGCGGTCGCAATGCCACGGACATCCGGGAGAAGATCATCTCCCTCGACCCGGACTCGGATCCAATCGGAGGTACGGCTCCTCCGCCCCCCCGTGCCACACCTACCCACGACCCCGTGGTCGCCCCGGTGCTCGACGAGCCGCTGCAGGTTTTCGACGAGCCCCTGCAGGTTTTCGACGAGCCCCTGCAACTCGATGACGAACCGGCGGGGTTCGTTCCGGAGCTGCCGGAAACGGGAGCCGGGTTCGACGAGGTATCGCTCGATATGCCCGCGAGCCAGGCCGAGGCCGATCTCAACGTCGAGTCCGTGCTCACCAGGTTCCGCTCACAGGTCCGGGATATCGTGGAGGAGACGGACCATGCGGTTCACTACGACCTGGGCGTCGCCTACATGGGGATGGAACTGTTCTCGGATGCCATCGGGGAGTTCCGATTGGCCATGCAGAGTCCTGCCCTGATGGAATCGGCGCACGCGTTGCTCGGCGAGTGCATACGCTCTCGCGGTGAGCCTGAGGGACACCCGGTGGAGGAGCCGGATGCCCCGATGGTGGACGAACCCATCCTGCCCCTGGCCTCACCGGAAGACTTCATGCTGGGCCAATCTCTGGACCTGGGGGTCCCTGCCGAAGCTGGTGCGCCGGAGGCCACAGCCCCGGACGCCGACCCGCTGGCCGGGGACGATGTCGCGGCAGGACCCGATGAGCCCACGTCGGCCGACGAAGAAGAGCTTGCCGAAATGCTGTTCCAGGCCCGTTTGGCCCAGCACCGCGCTCGGACAGCATCCGAGGAAGGGCGGGCGGATCACGAAGCTCACCTGGATCTCGGGCGGACCTATGCGCGGATGGGTCTGGTCAAGGAAGCGGTGCGGGACCTGGTTGAGGCGGTCGGCGGACCGGCTGGAGTCGAGGCCGAAGCGCTCGATCTCCTGGAACGGGTCGTCACGTCCGAGACGATCGAGGCGGCCTCTTTGGTCGACGCCCTCGACACCCTCATGGCGCACGACCGCGGTGAAGCCGCGGTTGCCGCCGGTCGTGCATTCGTGCAGCGACCCGGGATTCGCGAGGTGGACCGCCAGACCGTACTCGCTCGGCTTCCGGACGACGAACCGGCGGCGATCGCCGGGAAACAGGCGGAAGCCCGACTGCACCCGGCGAAAAAAGCGCTCGCCGAGCTCGGTGCAATCCTCTCGGAACTGGACGACATCGCCGGCGAGGAGCTGGATCTGGGCGACCTGGAGAGTCCTCTCGACACGGATGCGATGCGGGCGGCAAGCGTGGGATCGGACCAGGCAGCGGCGAGCGTGCCGTCCGGCGACGATGCGGATGCGCTGTTCGGTGAGGCCGAGGGTCTCCGTGCGGCAGGCCGGATGGATGAGGCCGAGTCGCACTACTACCGGGCCCTCGAGCTGTTCGAGAAGAAACGCGACGCGATCAACGCCATTCGGGCCGTCGACCGGCTCCTCGGTCTGCGTCCGGACGACGTGGTTCTTCATCACCAGAAGAACGAATTCGCGATCATGACCAACGATCGCGGCCTCCTCGTCTCATCGTATCTCGATCTCGCGGCCTGTCTCCGCCGGCAGAACGGTCTGAGAAGCGCGCGGACGGTGTACGGGCGCATTCTCGACCTCGATCCGATGAACGCGGAGGCTCGGGCCGGTATCGCGGCGGTGGACGCCGACGAGCTCGCCCGCGAGCGGCGACGGCAGCAGCAGCCCGAACGCAGGGCATCCGAGACACCGGCGAGCGGCGCCGCCACACCGCCGCGAGTCGAGGTCGTTCAGGCGCCCGGTGAAATCGATGCCATGTTCGAGGATCTGAACGCCGAAGACGCGGACCAGGAGGTGGAGGAGGCGGCTCCCGACTACGAGTCCCACTACGAGCTCGGAATCGCGTTCCGGCAGATGGAGATGTGGGACGAGGCGGCGCGCGAATTCAAGATGGCCTTGCAGGGGATTTCTGATGCGCTTCCGGCCTATGAGCGCCTCGGTGAATGCCTGGTGGCTCTTCGGCGCTATGACGAGGCGCGACGCACGCTCGGCCTTGCGGTGACACAGCCGGGTACGGACGAGGAGAAGGTGGGAGTTCTCTTCCAGCTCGGTATCGCTCACATGAGGTCCGGAGATCGGGCCGCCGCCAGAACCTGTCTCGAGCGTGTCCTGCAGATCGACCCTTCACGGGCCGATGCCACTCAACTGTTGTCCACACTTCCCGCGTGACGGTATAATCCGGTCGATCCTGCGCCCGGTGAGGGGCGCGCCATGGGATTCCCCGGGGAGGCCGATGCTCGACGCCGCCATACCGACTCTCGAAGGGTTGCAGGAACCGATCGCAGCGAGGCTCGCCGAGGTGCAAGCCGAGCTCGGGGCCATGGTGGAGGCCGACTTCGGGGCCGTAAACGAGGTCAGCGACTACCTGCTCTCAGCGCGTGGCAAGCTGCTACGGCCGACGCTCGTGCTCCTGTGCAATACCGTGGGGGGACGGTCGAAGCCGGAGGCGGTTCGGCTGGCCGCGGTTGTCGAGCTGATGCATGTCGCGACTCTGGTGCATGATGACGCGGTGGATCATTCCCCCGAGAGACGAGGATTGCCTACCGTCAATTCGCGGTGGAGCCATCAGGTAGCGGTCATCATGGGCGACTACCTCTACTCCCGCGCCCTCGTCGAGATTACGGGGATGGGCAGTATCGAAGCGGTCCACCTGCTCGCGGACGCATCCAACCGAATGTCGATCGGGGAGATGCGTCAGCTCGCGGCACACGATGCGCTGGGCGCAAGCGAGGACGACTACTACCTCCTGTGCGATCGTAAGACTGCGTCTTTGATCAGCGCTGCCTGTGAGCTGGGCGCGATGTACGGAGAGCCGGCATACCGTAAGCCGTTGGCGCGGTATGGACGCGACCTGGGCATGACGTTCCAGATTACTGACGATCTTCTCGACTACAATCGGACGGCGGATGTCACGGGGAAGCCGAGCGGTCTGGACTTGAGAGAGCACAAGGTGACCCTCCCGCTGATCGCGGCCCTTCCAAGGCTGGACTCGGCGGGCCGGGCGGCAGTGGACGACGTGTTCGCGGATCCGTTGCCGTCGGAGGAGAAGATCGATCGGGTGGTCGGCCTCGTTCGTGAGGCTGGTGGTCTGGAGTACGCGCGGCAGCGGGCGTGCGACTATGCCGGCGCGGCCAAGGGCCGCCTGGCCGAACTGCCCGATGAACCGGCCGTTCGAATTCTGAGTCAAGCCGTGGACTTCGTCGTGGGACGTAGCAAATGACCGTGGATTTCGGTGGAAGACGCAGGCCGTCGGGGAAGAGAGTCACGCTGATCGTGGCCGGAGGCATGATGCTGGGGGCACTGCTCACGGAACTCATGTCGCTGGCCCTTCCGGCCAGTGCCGCGCGAGAGTTCTTCGTGACGACTGTCGCCGCGTCCCTGGGGCCGCTGACGATCGACCTGCTGGTCGTCGCGATGACGGTGGGCCCCCTGGTCATCAGGCTGAACATTCTCAGCGTCGTAGGCATACTACTACTGGCGTGGTTCGCGAAATCACTTCTGTAGGCTACTGAGATCGGAAGGAAGAGCCATGTTTGGCAATCTAGGCATGTGGGAAATGCTCATCATCCTCTTCATCGTGATGCTGTTGTTCGGAGCTCGCCGCTTGCCCGAGATCGGTGGCTCGCTGGGCAAGGGCATCCGCGAGTTCAAGGGGTCGTTGAAAGAGGTTGAGAGCGAGTTGAAGGAGCTTGGCGGCTCGGACGCCACGACGAACGACGTCGCCAAGCAAGAGGAAAGCCAGAAGGAAGCGCAGCCACGAGTCTGACGCCCTACGATGCAAGAGAGGCGGGGTGTCAGGCCCCGCCTCCCGTACGCCTGCTCGACCGACGCGGGCCGGTCGGCCCGCATCCCGGTGCCCGGCCTACAGACCCGCCGCCGCTGCCCGCTGATTCAGTCGATCACGCCGGTCCACTACCGTGGCCGTCTCCCGCAGACCGGTGATCCACAAACTCACGTTTGACTGAGCCGCCTGCATCTGCATCTGGGACCTGAGTTGCTCTCTGACTGCGACGAACAGCTCGGGATTCGCCTGCGTGCGGTCGTCGACTCTCAGAAAGACGACCCCGTCGCCGGCGTCCAGGGGACCCGCGGTCTCGCCCGGTGGAGCGGCGAACGCCGCACCTACGGCCTCGGTGTTGCGGCCGAGTCCCGCCGCGAACTGTCGCCGCGTGAACGGCCCTGCCGTGCCGATCGTCCACCCCAGTCCGGCCGCCGCGTCCTCGAGCGACGACCCGGCCTCCACGGTTGCCCACTGGCTCCTCGCTGCTTCGAGAGCCGCCTCGCGCCGCCGCTCGACGGCCAGCGTCTCCCGAACCTGGTCCCTGACTTCTTCGAAGCTGAACGTGCCTCCCTCGACCCGCCCAGAGACTTCCACCATGTGATAGCCCGCGGCGTTCTGGAAGAACTCGCTGACCTCGTCGAGCGGTGTCAGCGGATCAAGGGCCCAATCTACCGCCACGCCCAGCGCACCGGCTCCGGGAACGAAGTCGAATCCCTCGGTGACCGTCACGTTGCTCTCGATCGGGACGCCCACGGAGTCAGCAGCCGTCGCGATTCCGTCGATCAGCGCGACGCCCTCGAATTCGTCCATCAGGTCGAACATCTCATCCTCGCCGTCGGGCGAGAGATCCACCGGGATCAGGATGTGGGAGACGGCGATCGTGTCGCCGTCGCGCGCCGTGACCTGCAACAGGTGCATTCCCTGCGGAGAGGAAACCGGCTCGGCGACGTCGCCCACGGCCAGGTCCGTGGTGGCTTCCTCGAAAGCCGGAAGAAGCTGACCCGGACCGAATCTGCCCAGCTGTCCTCCCGTCGCACGTGTGGCGGCGTCCGCCGAGTACTGGCCCGCAGCCTCTTCGAACGTCGTCGAGCCGTCCAGTACCGACATGCGGACCGTGTCGGCCAGGGCCTGGGCGTACAGCGTGTCCCGTGCACCGGGGATCGTCGCAAAACTTACGATGCTGATTGTTGCCGTGGCCGGGCGCTCGAAATCCTCGAGGTGGTCGCGGTAGTATGCTCGCAGCTCCGATTCCGGGATTTCGACCTCGATCGCCGGGTTCGCCGGAACGGTGGCGAACGTGACGGTGGCAGCCTCGTTCCGATCCCGGAACTCCTGCCACAGTTCCGCGTCGCTGATGGCTCCGCCCTGCTGCAGCATCTGGCTCAGCCGGGCCCGCGGGAGGGTCGCCCGGTAGTAGGACTCGATTTGCAGCAGGATCTGCTCGTCGACGCTCGGATCCGAGAAGAACTGCTGGTACTTGGCGTAGTCGAACACGCCATCGGTCATGAACGCCGGATAGCGCATCAGGTCAGGCGGCGGCGACAGCCGGAACGCCTGCTGCACTTCGGCATTCGTCACCTCGATCCCGAGTCTGTCGATTTCCTGCTGAATGAGCACGTCCTGGATCAACTGCTCCCACGCAACCAGCTCGACCTGCCGCGTTTCCTCGTCGGTCATCACGGCGTCGCCACGAGTGGCGCGAGCGTTGTTCAGGGCCACCTCGAGGGTGTTGCTCCACTGCAAGTACCGGATCTCCTGCCCGTTCACGACGGCGATCACCGGGTTGGCTCCCGAGGCTGCCTGCGTGTCCCGGCTCTGGACCCAGTCGAGCACCAACCAGGCCGCGAACGCCACGGCCAGAAAGACCATGATCCATTTCGTGTTCGCCCGAATCGAGCGCATCATCATACGACTACCGACTCCTTCTGTGTCCTGAACCCAGGAACGCGATTCGACGTTATTCACAACGGGGCCACCGGCCCCAATCATCCAGTTCCCGCTCCGAATGGAAGCAGCAAAACCTATTCTGACTTGCAGGGGCAGGCAATACGAACCGCATTCGCGCGCGTTGACACTGGTGAACGCCGGCCGGTAACTTCTTCGCGTTCCCGGGCCAGACTACGACTCCCGATTCCGCTCAACGGACGCTGAAGGCACAATGGGCCCCGATTCTTCTGCCAGCGACGAAATCCGGCGTTTCGAAGAGCAGTATCGACGCCAGCCGGAAAGCCTCGTCTTCGCTCGCCTTGCCGATGCGTATCGGAAGGCCGGACAGCCCGAGAAGGCGCTCGCGGTCCTCGAGGACGGGCTGATTCGCCACCCCGACTACCCCAGCGGACACATCGTGCGGGCTCGAGCGCTGCGCGACATGGGGAGGATGGACGAGACCCTCGATTCCTTTCGACAGGTCCTGGAGCTGGACGGGGCCAATCTCGTCGCGATACGCGAATTGGCGGGACTGGCTGACGAACGAGGGGATACGGGCGAGGCGCGCCACTGGTACGAGCGGCTGGGTCAGATCGATCCTGCCGACCTCGAGGTACGCCAGCGCCTGAGGGACCTCGACTCTGCCGCGGCCGAGACTCTCGAGGTCGTAAGTGTCGAAAGTATCGAAAGTACCGAGGTCGAGCCCGTCGAGTGGGAATCGGACGGCACCGAATCCGGCGAGAGTTCCGATGAGGCGGAAGGTCCGAGCGCGTGGTGGGATGACTCAGCCGTGAACGCTCCGGCCCACGACGTCGAGTCGGCCGCCGATACTCAGCACGAATCGAGACGGCCCGAGGACGACGCGGTCGAGGCGATCCTGAATGGCGACGTCCCCCAGACGGTGAGAGCGGAGGATACCTGGTGGTACGAGGAGGCACCGCAGGGGGAGGAGCCGGAGCCCTCGAAGGATGCGGATCTCCTGACCCGCACGATGGCTGATCTGTACGCGGAGCAGGGCCTCCATCGTGAAGCGGCAGCGATCTACGAGGAGCTGCTCAAGGACTCACCGGGTGACCCCGAACTCCTGACTCGCCTGGAGGCCTCGAGAGAGGACATCCGGGAAGCGTCATGGGGTCCCGTGGCTGGCGAGGCCGCACCTCCCGAAGAGGCCCGTGAAGAGGTAGACGAAGTCGAGTTGTCCGACGTCCCGAGCGAGCAATCCCCGGAACAAGCCACGGAAGATGAACCGATCCCGCTCGGTCGGCCGGTCGGAACCCCATGGCCCGAAGAGTTGCGCAGGTTGCTGCGCCTGGGAGAGGCACGCTCGGGTGCACTGCCCGATCGCGACATCGCCGACCCGGTTCTGGAAGCCGTTGCCGCGGACGACGAAGTCGCTGGTGATGACGCCGATGACGAAGCCAACGCACCGGCCCCGGAGCCGGAGGACACCGGGCCGAGTCGCTTTGCCCGCGATTGGATCAGCCGGCTGGAGGGCGACCGGTGACGGTCTCGGATCTGTCGGTGGGAGTACTGAACGGTCCCAACCTGGATCTCCTGGGTACGCGCGAGCCACAGCTCTACGGTGAGGCTGGGCTGGACGGTATCCTGTCCGCGCTGGAAGAGCTGGGGACGGCGCTGGATGCCCGGGTGACGGCCGTGCAGTCCAACCACGAGGGCGAACTGGCGGACTGGATCCGGGACGTCGGCTCCAGGCAGGACGGCCTGCTGGTGAACGCGGCGGCCTACACGCACACCAGCGTCGTGCTTCGTGACGCTCTCCTGGCAGTGGGAGTGCCTTTCGTGGAGGTCCACCTGACCAACATCTGGGCCAGGGAGCCGTTCCGGCACCACTCGCTTCTTTCGGACATCGCGGTGGGAGTGGTCAGCGGCTTCGGCCAGGACAGCTACCTGCTGGGCATGAGAGCGCTCGCCACCCACCTCCGCCGGGGCACGTGAAACCGGAAGAGGTGTGGGACGCGCGCGGCCTGAGGCTGCGCCAGGTGCGGGATCGTTTGCACGAGTCGCGGCTCGACGCACTGCTCGTCAGCCATCTTCCCAGCGTACGGTGGCTCACGGGCTTCACCGGCTCGTCCGCTTTCCTGCTCGTAGAACCTGGCTCGGCGACGCTCATCACGGACTTCCGGTATCGCACGCAGGCCGCTGAAGAGGTGGGCGACGCGGTTTCGGTCCGCATCACGGAGTCGGATCTGTTCGCCGAACTGGCGCGCTGCCTGGAGGAAGGCGACTCCGGTCCGAGGGTCGGGTTCGAGGACCACAACCTGTCGGTCCGCGACCGCCGAGCTCTGGGTGAGTGCTGTGGCGGCGTCATGTGGGAGCCCGCCGGGCCCTTGATGGACGCGTTGCGCTCGGCAAAGGACTCCAGCGAGATCGAGTCGATCACCAGGGCGGTGCAGGTAGCCGAAAGTGCCCTGGTGGAGCTGCTGGGGGCCGTTCGGGAGGGCGTCTCGGAGAGAGAACTCGCCGCCGAGCTCGTGTATCGGCTGCACCTTGCCGGTTCCGAGTCGATGCCGTTCGACCCGATTGTGGCCTCGGGACCGCGCAGCGCCCTTCCGCATGCCCATCCCGGGGAGCGGAGGCTACGCGAAGGCGACCTGCTGCTCGTCGATTTCGGGGCCAGGGTGGAAGGCTACTGCTCGGACATGACCCGCATGTTCGTTCTGGGTGCCCCCGCCGACTGGCAGGTGGAGATCTTCGGGGTCGTCACTCGAGCGGTAGAGAGTGCGATTGCGGCCACCGAGGCCGGTGTGCCGGCCCGAAGCGTCGACAGGGCGGCCCGGGACGTCATCGCCGAGGCAGGTTTCGGAGACCGCTTCGGCCACGGCACAGGTCACGGAGTCGGACTCGAGGTTCATGAGCGGCCGAGCGTCAACGCGCGATCTCGCGACACGCTGGAGTCCGGCAACGTGGTCACGATCGAGCCCGCGGTGTATCTTCCGGGCCGAGGCGGCGTGAGGCTGGAGGAAGTCGTGGTGGCCGAGGAGGGCGGTCGGAGGGTGCTGACGGCGTTTCCCCTCGACCTTAAGGAACTCTGAACAGTCAATTGGACTTGGCATGGCAGATACATCGAGTTTCAGGAATGGAATGGTGATCGAGCTCGACGGGACGCTCTACCAGATCACATACTTCCAGCATGTGAAGCCGGGGAAGGGCGGGGCGTTCGTACGAACGAAGATCAAGTCCGTGCTCACCGGCGGCGTCGTCGACAAGACCTTCAGGGCAGGGGAGAAGGTCACGGAGGTTCGTCTTGTACGGCGGCCGATCCAATACTCGTATACGGACGGTAGCCTGTACTACTTCATGGACATGGAGACGTACGAGATGACCCCCCTCTCCGCGGACATCGTGGGAGCGGACCAGCTGCCGTATCTCGAAGAGAACATGGAGTGCGAGGGGCTGACGCGTGATGGCGCCGTGCTGGCGGTCGAGCTTCCACAGTTCGTCGAACTGGCGGTCGTGGAGACGGAGCCCGGCGTCAAGGGAGATACGGCGCAGGGGGCGACGAAGCCCGCCCGGCTGGGTCCGGGAGCCGTAGTGCAGGTGCCCCTGTTCGTCAATGAAGGCGACGTAATCAAGGTTGACCGAACCACTGACAAATACCTCGAACGGGTGACCCGATGATCGACCTCGACTGGATTCGGCGTCTGATCGACATGGTGGACGGGTCGGGGATCGACTCACTGGAGATCTCCCGGTTCGGCACTCGTGTCAGGATCGCGAAATCGCCGCCGGTGAGCACGGACTTGATCTTCGTTCGTACGAACGC
>JBATJK010000273.1:0-9217 GCA_049668445.1 Gemmatimonadota bacterium | reverse complement strand
GCGCCCTGGTGAACCTGCCCCAGACGGGTGCCGCCATGAGCCGGGGCGAGCTGTCGTTCTGCGCCGTCCGGGCGCTGACTCGAGTCGCGACGCCGGAGAACGAGGCGGATCTCCTCGACCTGGCTCGGGGAGCGACCACCGCCCAGCTCGAGCGCATGGTGCGTGGCTTCAAGCTCGGAAGCCGCCAGGACGAAGTGGACCGGGAGAAGGAGCGCTTCGAGAGCCGGACCTTCTCGATCTTCCCGGACGACGAGGGCATGAACGAGGTGAAGGGGAAGCTCACCCCCGAGATCTGAGCCCTGCTGATGCGAGCGGTCGAGGCCGCGTCCGATGCTCTCTACCGTGAGAAGGGACCCAAAAGCGTTTCATATGAAACGTCTTTTCAGGATGCGGCGCACCGAAGGGCCGATGCCCTGGGGCTGATAGCCGAGCGGGCCATGGCGGCCGGTTTCGGAGAGAGTGCTCCCGTGAGCAGCACGAAGGCCGAGCGCTATCAGGTGCTGCTCCACGTGGACGCGGACACGCTGAAGGAAGACGGCAGCGGCCTCGGCCAGTCCGAGCTGGAGGACGGCACACGCGTTTCATATGAAACGTCTCGCAGGCTGTCGTGCGACGCTGCGGTGGTCGAGATCGGCCACGCCCGCGACCGGTCCGTGCTCGATGTAGGCCGGAAGACCCGCACCATTCCGCCCTCCGTTCGCCGGGCCCTCGAGGTCCGCGATCGCGGTTGCCGCTTCCCGGGCTGCGGACTGCGGTTCACCGACGCGCACCACATCAGGCACTGGGCCGACGGAGGCGAGACTTCTCTGACAAACCTGCTCCTTCTGTGCAATCACCATCACAGACTGCTGCACGAGGAGGGCTGGAAGGTCGAGTGGTGGGGCAAGGACCGGCAGGCCGCGTTCATCGACCCGAGGGGCCAGACACACATGGGCCGCCCACGCGAGGCGCCCCAGCTCGAGCCGAATCCGGTCGAATCCCTCATCGCTGACACCCGCCGCCGTGGGGCCGACCCCGACTTCCATACCGCCGGGGCACGCTGGAAGCGCGAGGCCGACATCCCTGACGATGTCTACTTCAGAGCCCTCGAGGCGATCGGGTAAGACCGGGCCGGCACTTTCCCCCGTTCGGCGATTGCGGTAGCCTCGCGGGGCTCCTCCATCGGGCTCGGGGGTGGTTCAGCTACTGCCTGGAGGCATGAACATGAAGTGGGTCGCTGTACTCACGGCCACAGTGCTGCTCGGCGTTGCGGGCTGCGCGGACTCGGGCACCAGATCTGCCAACACTCCCGCCGAGCGCTTCGAGGGTAAGCTCGAGGTCTGTGACTGGCCGGGCGTCCCGGGCGACGTGTGGTGCGGTACCCTCGACGTCCCGGAAGATCGATCGGTCGAAGGAGGTCGAGCGATTGGCCTGCGGGTGGCCGTGCTCCCGGCCACCGGAGATTCAGTACCGCAGGCCGACGCCGTGACCTTCCTGGCCGGCGGCGGAGTCGTACCCGCTACCCGCTACCTGCCATTTTTCGCGAACTCGGTTTCGAGGCTTCGAAAGAGCAGGGATATCGTTCTGGTCGACCAGAGAGGGACCGGCGAATCCAACGCCCTCGAGTGCGATCTGCCGGAGCCGCACGAATTCGAGGACGGAGCTGGCGGTCACGAGTACGAGGAGGCCTACGTCGGGGCGCTCCGGACATGCCGCGATGACACCGCCGCCCGGGCCGATCCGGCCCAGTACACCACCTGGAACGCGGCCGACGATCTGGACGCGGTGCGCGACTGGCTGGGGTATGATCAGCTGAGCCTGTGGGGGGCTTCGTACGGGACGAAGGTGGCCCGGGTCTACATGCGCCGTCACCCCGACCGCGTCCGCGTCGCCGTACTGCACGGGGTCGTTCCCATCGAACGATCGATGTGGCCCGACCTCTTCCTGGCTGCCGATTCAGCTCTCACGCAGCTGTTCGCTCGCTGTGCAACGGATTCCGCATGCGCGGCCGCGTATCCAGATTCGGAACGCCGCTTCTCGGACCTCGTGAGACGCCTCGAGGAGGCGCCGGTCCCGCTGCGCGCGCCGTTGGCGGGCCCCGCGGGCGATACCGTCACAGTACTGTTCGATCAGCGTTCCATGGCCGGATTGGTAGTCGGAATGCTGCGATCCAGCCGGGTCGCTCGGGCCGTGCCATCGCTGCTGTACCAGCTTTCGAATGGTGACTACGGACAGATTGCCTCCATGCAGCGCCCCGGAGAACGGTCTCCTGTTCCGCGGGGGGTGTACCTCTCGATCGCCTGTACGGAGGAACTTCCCAGGCTCACCGCGACAGACCTGGAGCGGGCACGCCGCCCGACCCGCCTCGGCTCCGGCGAGTGGCTCGATGAGGAGCTGAGGGACTGCGAGATCTGGGGGTCGGGGAGCGTTCCCGACGGCTTCTGGGCCCCCGTCGTTTCCGACGCCCCCGTCTTTCTCGTCACCGGTTCAGAGGACTACATCACTCCGCCGAAGTACGCCGAGTGGGTATCCGGGCACCTGCCGAACAGTTCGGTGAGGGTCGTTCCGCAGCGAGGGCATGACGACATCGATCCCTGCGTGGCCGGGTTGATCGAGAACTTCCTGATCCAGGGGCGGGACACGGAGCCCGATCTTGGCTGCCCCGAGGACCGCGAACCTCTCCCGTTCGAACTGCCGGACGGAGCCGAGCTGTTGGGCTCGGGCTGATTCGAGAGCGCAGCCGCCGATCGCCGGCTCAGGGAGCGGCGTTCGAGTCGTATTCGAGCAGGAACGTCAGGAAGTGCTCCACCGCGATCATGTCGCGGCCGGTGTATCGGATCGTGTGCGAATCGATACGCTCGACGATCTCGAGATATCCGAGTGCTTCGACCGGCCGGTAGTTCTTGAAGCTGACGTCGAGCTCGATCGGCCCACCCAGGTCCCACGGTTCGAAGTCCGCGATACGCGCCACCGCACGGGCCGCCGTCTCCTCGATGAGCTGGTAAGCGGCCTCGGGCATCATGGTTTCCGCCGAGTGGAATCCATAGGCCTTCTTCACCACGGCCGTCTCGAGCTCACCGAGCAGGTCGGTCGCCTCCTCCGCGATCGCATCATCGCCCGAAAGCATGATCACGGGAACACCGAAGTGACCGGCGATCGCGGCGTTGAGACCGGTCTCGGGCACGGGAACACCGTTCAGCTTCACGGACGTGAGCCGCGCGCTCGACATGGTGTGCGCTCGAACGCCCCTGGAGTTGTCCGTGCTGGTGTGGTATCCGATGAAGATCGCCCCATCGAACGTGTCGTCGATCCCCGCCATCATGCCGAGCGGTCGAGGCCACGATCGGATCACGCTGATGTCCGCGGGCAGGTCATCCAGGAGCAGGTTCTGGCCGTTACCGTGCGAGTCGCTGACCAGGATCTCGGTGGCCCCCGACGCCCGCGCTCCCCGGATCGCTGCGTTGACCTCCTCGGTCATCCAGCGCCTGGCCCGTTCGTACTCGAAGCCGTCCGGTCCGAGCTGCTCGCCGGTGACCGTGCCGACCACGCCCTCCATGTCCGCCGATATGTAGATCTTGAGCCCTTCCTGGGCCGAAGCCGGCGGCACGGCAGTCAGTACGCCGGCCAGTGGCAGAATCGCTGCCACTCGGACGGCGAAGCGGGTCAGTGAGCGGATGTGCACGGCTGCCTCCAGCGGATCTGGTACAGGGACCTGCAGTTAGTCTGAGTCTCACAAGCGTACTCTGCGCATTCGTGTGGAGCCAGTGGCGCACACGCACACAACCAGCCACGGTGATACATTCGGGGCCATGAACCCCGAGTTCCGTTTCCCGCTTCAGCTGACTTCCGACGGGCCGCACGCCCTCAGCTTCACCGTGGATCGCGCCGGTCGAGACCTCCTGTGTCGCGTGCACGGTGGGGACTCGCACATCGGTTCCGTGGCCCTGTCGGAGTGGCGCGACGGGCGGGCCCATACGAGCTGCCTGAGTGCCGAGGGCCACCGGGAGGAGGCCATCGCCCGCCATGGGGCGCATACGCTGTGCGCCGCGGCTCGCTGCAACGTGGCGTGTGTCGCGGGAATTCACTTCGATGGGGTCTCAGCCGCCGAAATCGAGGCCATTTCAGCCGCCGCGTACTCCCTCGCACGCCAGGCAGCCAGGTCCCTTCGCGACGGGCGCCTCTTGGCGGAATTGACGCCGCCGGGTGGTACCTACGCTCGGATCGCCACGCGCAGGTCCGAATTCTCGGACGAGTTCGCTCGGCTCTTCAGCATGCCGGTGTCCGACGCGCTGGAGACGCATCGCGAAGCGATCGAAGGAGACCGGGCGAAGCGTTTCGGAGGCAGGATCGGCATCTTCGCCCCACTGTACCTCAGCAACGCCTGCACCAACGACTGCGTCTACTGCGGATTCCGCCGCTCGTCCACGTATCAGCGGAGTCGTCTCTCGATCGAGGAAGCGGTGAGCGAGGCGGGCGCTCTGCATTCCCGAGGCATACGCGCCATCGACCTGGTGACCGGGGAGATCCCGGCCGATCCGTTCGTGGACTACGTGTGCCAGGTTACCGAGGCGATCCTCGGTCGGACCGGAATCACCCGGGTGCACCTGAACCTGGGGTCGCTCTCCGGGGACCAGTACCGCCGTCTCCGGCAGGCGGGAGCCGTGGGCTATCACCTGTACCAGGAAACGTATGACCCCGAAGCCTACCTGCGGACCCATCGGAGTGGGGGAAAGAGGGAGATGGCGGCAAGGCTCGAGGCGCCCCGGAGGGCGGCTGAGGCCGGCTTCGAGTACGTGGGGATGGGAGTATTGCTGGGCCTCGCCGATCTGGAGAATGACGTGACCGGCCTCGCTGCCCACGCGGCCATCCTCCAGGAGGACGTTCCCGGGCTCAAGGTCGGCTTCTCTCTTCCGCGCATCCAGACGATGGATGCGGACCCGGCGTATTCTCCGGCCCGCCCGGTGTCGGACGAAGACTTCGTCCGATCCATGCTGTTCCTGCGCCTGGCGCACCCCCGCGCGCACCTGACCCTGACCACGCGGGAAGCGCCCGAGATCCGCGACCTGTCGCTGGTCCTGGGAGTCAGCAGGTTGAGCGCGGGTGTATCCACTGCGCCTGGCGGTTATACGGTCGCGGCCGGCAACGAGGAGACAGGGGCGCGTGCGCAGTTCGACGTGGCGGATGAGCGATCGGTGGACGAGATCGTGGCTCTCGTGAGCGAAGCGGGCTTCACTCCCGTCTTCGATTGAATCAAGGAGACAGCATGACGATGGAATCCGGAGTCTTCAACCTGACGGACCTGATCGACTACCAGGACGGTGCTATCGTCAGTCGACAGCTCGCCAAGACCCCCGGTGGCTCGGTGACGGTCTTCGCCTTCGACTCAGGCGAGGGCCTGAGCGAGCACACCACCCCCCACGAAGCCCTTCTTCAGGTCGTGGACGGGGTCGCCCTCATCCAGATCGCCGGCACCACGCACCAGGTCGGGGAGGGGCAGGTCGTTCGCCTTCCCGGAGGCGTGCCGCATGCGGTGCAGGCCGAGCAGAGGTTCAAGATGCTCCTGGTCATGGTGCGATCGGATATCAAGTGAGGCCTGACCTCTCGAGCCGCGCGCTGCTCTCTGCGCTGCTCCTCGCGCTGCTCCTTGCTCTGACCGGTTGCTCGAGTACGGAGGGTGAGGCCGGCGCGGAGAGCCAGCCGCTCAATATCGTCCTGTTCGTCGTCGATGACCTGGGGTGGAAGGACGCGGCGGTCCTCGGAAGCGAGTTCTACGACACACCGGCGATCGACGCCCTGGCCGCGGCAGGGGTCCGGTTTACACGATTCTACTCGGCCAGTCCGGTGTGCTCGCCGACCCGGGCCAGCCTGATGACGGGTCGCCACCCGGCGCGTGTCGCGATCACCAACTGGATCGGAGGCGAGCAACGCGGCGAACTGCTCCAGGCCGATTACCTCCGCCACTTGCCGCTCGAGGAAATTACGATTGGGGAGGCCTTCGGCCGGGCCGGGTATGCCACGGGCTACATCGGCAAGTGGCATCTGGGCGCCGAGGACGAGTTTCTCCCGGGGGCGCAGGGCTTCGAGTGGACGAGCGCCGTCAACCGGGCGGGGCAGCCGGGCAGCTACTTCCCACCGTATCGCAACCCGGACTGGCCGATCACGGATGTCCCGGGCCTGGAGGGAGATTCAACCGACGCCTACCTCACCGACCGGCTGACCGACCGGGCGATCGGCTTTCTCGAGGAGCACCACGACCAGCCGTTCCTTCTCGTTCTGTCGCACTACGCCGTTCACACGCCGCTGCAGGCCCGCGACGAGGACGCGGGGCCCTTCCGCGAACGGGCGGGGGCTTTCGAGCCGCTCGAGGGAGGCCCCACCGAGAGCGAGAGTGGCCGTTCCACCACCCGGCTGACGCAGGAACACGCCGTATATGCCGGCATGATCGCCTCCGTGGATCGGAGCCTGTCACGGGTGACGGGCGCCCTGGACTCACTCGGCGTGGCCGGCCGCACGGCGATCGTGTTCGTATCCGACAATGGGGGCCTGAGCACGTTGGCCGGCGACCGCGGCGAAAGTGCACCCACGGCGAACCGCCCTCTGCGTGCGGGGAAGGGTTGGCTGTACGAGGGAGGAATCCGGATCCCGCTGATCATCCGCTGGCCGGGCGCTGATGCCGCGCAGGATGGAACCACATCGGGCGTACCCGCCATGACCACGGACCTCTTTCCGACCCTGCTTTCCATGGCCGGCCTACCTCCGGTCGCCGACCGGCCACTGGATGGCGTCAGCCTCGCGGGGCTCGTGTCCGGCGAGTCGGAGGCCGTGGAGGAGCGGGATCTGTTCTGGCACTTCCCGCACTACCATGGGTCCGGCAATCGACCCGGCGGAGCCATCCTGTCTGGAGATCTCAAGCTCGTCGAGTGGTTCGAGGACGGCGGTATGGAGCTGTACGACCTCGCTGCCGATCCTGGAGAGAGCGTCGACCTGTTCGACACGGAGCCCGCTGCGGCGGAGGACCTGCACGCTCGACTCGCCGGCTGGCGCGATTCGATCGGCGCGTCCATGCCGCGACCCAACCCCGACTGGAATCCCTGAGCCGCTACGGGGCGTCCGTCATCGGAAGATCCGGATCGGAAGCGAGCCGGTCCTCGATGTAGAACCACTCGTCAGGCACCGCCTCGAACGGGCCCTCGCCACGGCGAACTCGCACGGTCAGGTCTCGCCCGCCGCCGCCCTGGAAATAGAGTACGCGCAGCCGGTGGTGACCTCTCGACAGGCCGATCGCCCCGACCTTCGCACTGGCCGAGTGGTATCCATCATGATCGATGACAACCTGTTCATCAACAATAAGTTGTGACCCATCATCTGATGTGATTTCAAATAAATAGATGTCATCGTAGGGCACGCGCAGGTACCCCCCGAACTTGAGACCGAAGTTCTCCTTTCGCCCGACGTGCGGAAGCTCCACGCGCGGACTGGTCCCTCGCCGCAGCGCCTCCGCGTCCTCCACCTCCGACACGGAAGCGAATTCCCCCTCGGCGTAGTCCAGCGAGAGGCCCGGGCGCAGCCGGGAACTGTCGATGTCCAGGCCGGTGCGCAGGATGGTTCGGGCGAACGCGCCGCGCGCGATGGGCCCCATCCTCCCATCGGGCAGGACCAACCGCGCCGACACGGTCACGCCTTCCGAATCGACCGGGAGATCAAAAGCTGCTTCGTACCGCGGCGATGCGGCCGTCGGGTCCGTCCCGTCGAGCGTGTAGCGGATCTCTCCCCACGGAACAGGGCTTCCGAGTTCCACCCCGATCGACGCATCCAGCGTCAGCCTGTCCTCTTCGAGACCGGCCGGTTCGGGGATCCGGTAGTTGACCCCGAGCGCTCCCAGGCGGGCCAAGCCCTCCGGCAGCCGTCCGCTGAAGTCAGCCCAGTTCCTCGCCGACCGCGGGGACCAGGTCAGCTCGGCCAGGGCCAGCGCCCTGGGGTAGGCCATGTAGTCCACGTGCTCGGGCGTCTTGATGTACTCGGTCCATACGTTGCCCTGCGCCCCGAGGACTCTCCGTCCCTCTTCCGCGGTGAGTTCGTCGGGCACCGGTTCGTAGGAGTACACGAGCTCGAGCGGCAGATACCCGCCGATCGCCAGGGGCTCTCCCTCTCGATTGCGGCCCTGGTAGTAGTCGAAGTACATGTGACTGGTAGGCGTCATGACCACGTCGTGGCCCTGGCGTGCCGCCTCGATCCCGCCGTTCACCCCACGCCACGACATCACGGTCGCCTGTGGGGCCAGCCCGCCCTCCAGGATCTCGTCCCAGCCGATAAGGCGCCGGCCGTTCTGGAGCAGGAAACTCTCGATGCGCTGGATGAACCAGCTCTGCAGTTCGAACTCGTCCGCCAGGCCCTCGCGCTGGATGACCTCCTGGGCGACGGGGCTCTCTTCCCACCGTCGCTTCGGGGCCTCGTCGCCTCCGATGTGGATGTACGGCGATGGGAACAGCTCCATGACCTCCGTGAGCACATTCTCCAGGAACTCGAACGTGCGCTCGTGCGGACAGTAGATGTCGTCCTTGACCCCCCACACGGTGGACACCTCGAACGGGCCCGGCGTGCACGCGAGTTCGGGGTAGGCCGCGAGAACGGCTACAGAGTGGCCCGGCATCTCGATCTCCGGCACTACGGTCACGTACCGCTCCGCCGCGTATGCCACGATGTCGCGAACCTCGTCGCGGGTGTAGTAGCCGCCGTACGGAACGCCATCCCCGACATACGGATTGAAGTTCTTCTCGACGATCGTCTCGGCCCGCCAGGCGCTGATCTCCGCCAGGCGCGGGTAGGCTTCGATCTCGAGTCGCCACCCCTGGTCTTCCGTCAGGTGCCAGTGAAAGACGCTGAGCTTGTGGCGGGCCAGCACGTCGATGTACCGCTTGATGTACTCGGGCGGGAAGAAGTGCCGTCCGACGTCCAGGTGCAGGCCGCGGTAGACGAAGCGCGGGTGATCGCGAATCTCCAGTGCCGGAACGGTCCACCCCTCCGCTTCCTCCGGTGACGACGGCAGAAGCTGGAGAAGCGTTCGGGTCCCGTAGAAAAGACCGGCGTGCGTGGCGGCGCGAATTTCGATGTCGGTCGACGCCACCGTCAGCGAATACGATTCGTCCCGCGACAGGGGCGAATCCGTCGTGAGGGGCGGGCCTGCCGCGTCCGGGTCTAGGATCAATCGCATGGAGCCCGAATCGCCTTCGCCGGTCCG
>JBATJK010000272.1:0-1666 GCA_049668445.1 Gemmatimonadota bacterium | reverse complement strand
ACCCACATCAGCAGGGCGAAGCCGTCATGGAACGACCCGCACGTGTTGCAGACGCCACCGCCGGTTCGGTCCACATCCCGGAACAGCCGGAAGCCATCCTTGCCACCGTGGACGGGGCAGGGCACGTGCCGACCGGGATGGCTCAGGGCCGGTTCCAGGGCCGGAGCAACGGCCCCGAGGATCTCAATCCACCGGTCGGCGGCGTGCGCGCGCACCTCGCGAGCATCGATAGGGTTCTTTTTCATCACGCTACTCCTTATCCCTCGATGCCGTTGATGGTGAGGTTCAGTACCCCTTCCTCGTCGGCCCCGTCCTGGTCCTCCAGGACCACGAAGGGCTTCCGGCCCCCGTATTCGAGGTCAACGACGTTTAAAGCCGAGTCGTTCACCCATTCGACCCCGGCCACAAAGCCGGCGATCAACTCATGGCTATGACTTTCGATTCGCATTCTTCTCATCAAACACTCCGTGGCCCGGTACTGCCGGGCGAACTGTGAAAGGGCAAACGTGGTCGGCCCGCCGGGCAGGCGCCGTTGCCAGGGGAATACGCCGCCCGGTCGGACGGATGCTGCTGGTCTCGTTCGACGATCGAACCTGGCTCGAGGAAGCGTTCCGCGAAGCGGCCGCTGGACGTCTCAAGTGGTTCGACGTGCCGTGCCTCGTGTGCCGCTGTCGATCTCCGGCAGGCGCAGAACGCCGTCGCGCAGGGTGTCGGCGTCATAGCCGGACGCGGCCGCGCAGATCCGGAACGAAAAGGGGGTGATCGCATCGGACAGGACCCAGTCCATCAAAGACTGGCGATCCCGGGTCGGCGTTCGCCGTCGCGAGAGCCGCCTCAAGGCATCATCCAGGAGCCGCTGGCGGAGCCGGGCGACGGCCGCATCGGTCCATTGCGGACCGCGTGCAATGGCCTCGTTCATCGTGTGTGTCTCCGGAAAGCGGGGACCCGCGAACCCGGTGGGGAGCGGTGTCCCCCGTGGGTTTGCTGCGGGATGCCGTGTCGGTTGTCTGTCCTGGTGGTCTCCGTTATTGGCGTCCAGGCTTTTGCTCGACGATCGCCGAAGGCGTTTCCTTTAGATCAGGCTACGTTCCGCGAAGGAAACGGAGCCCTCCGTGGCAACGACCACGTGGTCGAGGACGCGGATGTCCACCAAGGCCAACGCATTTTTCAGGCGATCGGTGATACGCAGGTCCGCCTGGCTCGGCTCGGCGACCCCTTGTGCCTGGCCGCCAGAACCTGCAATGCCAGGTTCATCACTGACTCGGCCTCGGATTCATTCAGCTCCTCGGGCTCGAGCCCTGCAAAGCGGTTGTCGGTCTCGACGAGTCGCAGCGAACGCTGTTTCATGGTCTGTGTCTCCTCGGTTGCCCGGCGGAGACACGGATCCCCACGGGGAGCGGTCTCCCCGGTGGGGTAAATGGAATGTGGTTCAGCGCAGCAGCAACGGCACGCCAGCGAGCCCGCGGTAGCCGCGCGGGCGGTCGTCGGCCCGAAAGCTGTCGGGCAGCTTCTCGGAGTCCATCCCGGCGTCGACCCAGTGCCAGGCCATGCACTGCTCGTGCAGGCAGGGCGCGAAGCTGGATGACGTCGGGATGGTCCCGTTGCCGAGCTGCCCCGGCGTGAAGGCCGCGGTCAGCTCGTCCGTGGTCATGGTGTGGCGGATGAC
>JBATJK010000271.1:0-1852 GCA_049668445.1 Gemmatimonadota bacterium | reverse complement strand
ACAACGCAAGTCTCACCGCGACGGACGGCCTTGGGCTTCAGACATCCAGTTCAGCGAGCTCCTACGATTACTACGACTGGCGGCTGCTGTGGAAGATCGGCGTCGCGACTTCCTTCGAGCGGTGGAACGTGGGTCTCAATATCACCACGCCGAGCCTGCACCTGTTCGGCAACGGTGATGTCTCCTACGAGACCCTCGCGGTCCTGGCCGACAGCGATCAGCTCACCTCCACGTTCCAGCAGGACCTGAGCACGGGGTACGCGAACTCGTGGGCGGTCGGCGCCGGGGGCGAGTACGTCGGCGACGGGTGGAAGGCGCATATCGCGCTGGAGTGGTTCGACGCGATCGACGTGGTCGTGCTGGACGCGCAGCCCTTCTACTCCCAGACCGACTCGACGACCCTGATCGACCCGGACGTGGACAACGTCATGCGGAGCCTCGTGAACGTGGCGCTCGGCTACGAGTACACCTTCAGCGACAAGTACTCCGGTTACGCCACGTTCTACACGGACTGGACCGGTTCGGAGGCGGGCGTACTCTCCGCGACCACGACCACGCCCTGGAACCTGTGGACCTTCGGGGCCGGCGCGATCTTCACCATCGGTCGCTCGGAGTTCACCACGGGCCTGACGTACAAATTCGGCGGTCGTGAGAACATCGCCCAGTTCAACCTCATACCGGACGACGATGTGGAAGACACACTCCTGTCCGATGGAGCGGATGGAGCCTTCTGGCGCCTCTCGCTGGTCCTCGGTTTCAAGCTGGAGTTCGCACCCGACCTCTGACGCTACTCGTTGCGGCTTGCGTCCGATCGTGGCATCCCGCTCGCGGTCCTCGCTCGTGTGGTGCCTGCGGCGCCTGAAAGCGGGGCCTGCGTCGATCTCCCTCCAACGTGCGTGATATCAGCCAATTAGCCTGATCGGGTCCTGCCTGCCCTGGGCGCTCCAGCGCCCCCGCGTCGTTCGGCCCCGGTCTTGCCCGATACACGGGTGAGAGCGGGGACACCTGAAGCGACGAGGCGAACACGTGCGGGTTCTGCACATACACAAAGGCGTGGGCCACGCGGGTGGCGGAGCCGGGATCTCGATGCAGCGATTGCACCGGACCCTGCTCCGGCTCGGGGTCGATTCGAAGATCCTGGTTCTGCAGGACGAAGGCGCCGGGCCCGACGTGTCCCGCCTGCCCCGCATCGAGACACTGTCCCTCGAGAGCCGGCTTCGCTCCATCACCAGCCGACTCGGCCTGAACGACGTGCATCGCCTGGGTTCGTTTCAGCTCGGCAGGCACACGTTCTTCCAGAACGCAGACCTGGTGCACTTTCACGGCATGCACAGCGGCACGTTTTCGTACCTGGGATTGCCGAAGGTCGCATCATCGAGGCCCTGCCTGCTCAGCCTTCACGACACCTGGGCGTTTACCGGTCACTGCGCGTATTCGTACGACTGCGATCGCTGGAAGACGGGGTGCGGCGACTGTCCGAGTCCAGAAGAGCCTCCCGCGATCGCCCGTGATGGCACGCGGCTGGAATGGCGCATGAAGTCCAGGGCCTTCCTGAAGTCAGGGATTCGGTTGATCAGCAAGAGCACGTGGACCACGCGCATGGCCAGGGTGAGCGCCCTTCGACATCTTCCACTGACGGAGATTCCCTACGGAGTGGACACCGGCGTGTATCGGCCACGGGTCAGAGCCCGGAGCCGCGAGCTCCTGGGCCTCCCGCAAGACTGGTTCGTGCTCCTGGTCTCGGCACGGGACCTGAGCAAACGCCGGCACGGGATCGACCTCCTGGTGGGCGCCCTGAAGGGCCTCACGCCGGATCTGTCGGCACGCTGCATCCTCCTGGTCATGGGAAGGC
>JBATJK010000270.1:0-5421 GCA_049668445.1 Gemmatimonadota bacterium | reverse complement strand
ATAATAATACGTCAGGTAGCCATGTTCACCATCCCCCCTGGTGTGCGGACGCCGGCTGGTGCCCTCCTGCTGGCGATCTCGTTCATCGTCGCGGTCGCATCCCCGCTTCAGGCCCAGGAGCCCACGGAGCCCCTGGAGCAGCGGGTCGAACGGCTCGAGGCACAGGTCGCCGAGCTGCGCGGCCTGCTGGACGCAGGGGCCGACAGCGCTCAGCTGGAGCAGGTCCGGCGCCAGTTGGATGCGATCACCCGGGAACTCGAGACCCTCCGCCTGGGAGAAGGGATCACGGCGAGCGCCGACACGATCGGCTGGGGTCTCGGCCCCGCCGCTTCGAAGGTATACCGCGTCGGCGAGGGAGTATCGATCGGGGGCTACGGCGAGTTCCTGTACGTGAATCCGACTTCCACCCGGGAGGATGGATCGCCCTCTGATGCCCGGGCCACCATCGATGCGCTGCGCGGCGTCGTGTACGTGGGATACAAGTTCAGCGATTCCTTCCTGTTCAATTCCGAGATCGAGTTCGAACACGCCAGCACGGCGGAGGAGGGCTCGGTCTCTCTCGAGTTCGCCTATCTCGACTGGCGGTTTCGTGGACTCGAGGGCAGCACCGGTCTGCGAGGCGGACTCCTGCTCCACCCCATGGGATTCATCAACGAAATCCACGAGCCGCCCACCTACCTGGGCGCGCTACGCCCCGAAACGGAGCGGCGGATCATACCGACCACGTGGCGGGAGCTCGGCCTCGGCCTGTTCGGCGCCGCCGGGGACTTCGACTGGCGCGTCTACGCGGTCACGGGACTCGACGGCACGGGATTCGACGACGGCGGGCTGCGGGGAGGACGTCAGAAGGGATCGAAGGCCCTGGCCGAGGACTTCGCGGCCGTGGGTCGCGTGGACTGGTTGGGCGCTCCGGGCCTGGTCGTCGGAGTCTCCGGCTACTACGGCGGTTCGGGCCAGGGACTCGACGACCCGCTCGATCCTGAAGGAACGATCAAGGCGGCGACGTTCATCGCGGAGGGGCACGTGGGATACCGGGCGCGCGGTTTCGATTTTCGCGGCCTGTTTGCCGTCTCCACGGTGGGCGACGCGGCGTCTCTCAATGCGGTCAACGGATTCACCGGAGCGGAGTCGATCGGCGAGCGCCTCATCGGGTGGTACGTGCAGGGGGGCTACGACGTCCTGCGCTCCGCACGGACCGAAGTGCAGCTGAAGCCGTACATCCGCTACGAGGCCATCAATACGCAGGACGCGGTGCCCGACGGCTTCTCGGCAGATCCGGCGAACGACCAGCAGCTCGTGACCCTGGGCGCCCAGGTCCTTCCGATCCCGAACATCGCGGCGAAGGTGGACTACACCATCCGCTCGAACGGAGCCGATACGGGCCTGAACGGGTTGAACGTCTCGCTCAGCTACATGTTCTAGCATGTCCCGGGCCTTACGGATCGCCGCGAGCGTCGGCGCCTTGATCGCGTTGGGAGCTGGCGCGCCGGTCGCCGACGCGCAGGTGCTTCTCACGCAGGAAGAGGCTCTGGCCCTCGCCTTCCCCGCGCCTGCCATGGTCGAGCGACGCACGGCCTACCTGGACGAAGAAGAGGTCGCCAGGGTGGCCGAGCGGGCGAAGCCGGCGAGAGTGAAGGACCGCGCCGTCGTGACCTACTACGTGGGAGTGCGGGATGGAGAACCGCTGGGGGCCGCGTACTTCGACGCGCATCGGGTTCGAACGCTGCAGGAAGTGCTGATGGTCGTGGTGGATCCGAAGGGACGGGTGTCTCGCATCGAGATCCTGGGTTTCGCCGAACCCCCGGATTACATGGCGCCCGATGGATGGCTTGACCTGTTCAGAGGGCGAGGCCTGGAGCCGGGGACGTCCACTCGCGGAGACATTCCCATCCTCACCGGCGCGACGCTGACGTCGCACGCGGTGTCCGACGCGGTTCGGCTGAGCCTGGCTCTCCACTCGGTCATCCAGCCGTTCGAAACGCTGGCGGATGCCACCTCGCAAGATGCCACCTCGGAGGTCCGCTCGGGCTCCCCCGCCGGCGCGAGTCCGCGACCGTGAGTCGCTTCGAGCGCTGGACCGTTTGGGCGTCGGCCGCGGCGACCGCCGTCACGGGCCTCGCCTTCTTCTGGGCGAAGTACCTGGTCGAGTCCGCTGAACCGTGGGCCGTGGTGAATCACCCCCTCGAGCCTTGGTTCCTCAAGACGCACATCGTGTTCTCGCCCGTCTTCGTGTTCGCGGTCGGCCTGATCCTGATGCGGCACATCGTGCCCCACATCAAGCAGAAGGAGCAGCGCGGCCGCCGCTCGGGCCTCATCATGGTATGGACGCTGGTACCGATGGCCGTGAGCGGTTACCTGATCCAGGTCGTGGCAGCTCCGGGATGGGTCAGCGGACTCGTGGTCGTGCACCTGGGGACCGGCGTCCTGTTCGTGGCAGGGTTGGCCGGGCACGCAGTCGCCCTGGTCTTGAGGAGGGTGCGACGGCGGGCCGGGTCCGGCGCCTACTCCACCACGCCCGCCGCGGGCCCGTCGGGGTCGTAGCCGTTCGGGAGCCCGAGGCTCTCGACGATCTCGATGAAGCGGGGGTCGTCCCGAAGCGGATCGAACTCCGGGTACACGCCGATCCTGAGCAGGTCGCCGGCGCCCGTCCGCTGCATCGCCTTCAGGTGGGCGATCATTTCGTCACGCTGTCCGAGTCGCAGGCGCAGCGCGAACTCGTCCCGCGGGACCAAACCGCGGGATCCGTCGATGACCGCGATGGCCTCCTTGGTCCGGGACCCGGTCACGACCGCCTCGCCTACGACGCGCCACTCAGCCGGAGCCTCGAGCCCCATCTGCTCGGCCATTGCCTCGGCGAAGTCGGCGGCTTCCCCTGCGCTGAGGCCGAGCTCGCGCGCGAGCAGGACCATCGTCAGCGAGACCCGGCCCGTCTTCCCCAGCACGTCGGTCCGCTCATATTCCCTCCGGGCGCGCTCCGTCTCGCCGCCAATGAACAGGTTGTCGGCGTAGTTGAAGCGGAAGAACCACGACAGAGGATCGAGCTCGACCGCCTTCGCGAAGGAACGCCGGCCCTCCTCGACGCGACCGATGTTGGTCAGCAGGCTGCCCAGCTGCTGGTGGGCGCTCGCGTAGGACGGCCTCAGCTCGATCGCTCGCCGCAGCGCCAGCATGCCGACCTCGTAGTCGCCGTCGAACTCTGCCGCCAGGATGCCGGCCGAGACCCAGCCCTCCGCCATCTCCGGGTCCAGGGCCACGGCTCTGAAGGCGGCGAGCCGCCCCTCCGGCAGGAGGTCCACCGCCCCGATATCGCGCCACGCGAGCGCGTCGATCGCATCGGCGAGCCCGCTCCAGGCCAGCGCGAAACCCGGGTCGAGTTCCACGGCGGTGCGGAAGTGCCCGATGGCCTCGCGGAGCTGTCCAAGATCCCGCGTCCGCCACTTCTCCCGCCCCTTCAGGTACTCGTCGTACGCCGTGACGTTCTGCGTCCCGCCACGAGTGACCGGGGCGTCCTCCGCCTTGAGACGCGGCACGAGAGCCTCGGTCACCGCCGCCGCGATCTCGTCCTGGGTCGCGAACACGTCCTCTGTATCTCGGTCGTACTCGCCCGACCACAGGTGGAAGCCGTGCTCGGCGTCGATGAGCTGGACGGTGATCCGGATCCGGTCCCCCGAGCGCCGGACGCTCCCTTCCAGCACGGTCTCCACCCCCAGCGAGTCGGCGATCGTCCGGATGTCGGCGTTGGTTCCCTTGAAGGCGAACGAGGAGGTGCGAGCGGCGACGCGCAGGTCTTCCACCCCGGACAGGGCGTTGAGGAGCTCCTCGGACAGGCCGTCGCTGAAGTACTCGAGCTCCGCGTTGTCGCTCAGGTTCGCGAACGGCAGGACCGCGATCGAGTCGTAGCTGCCCGTACCCCGCATCTGCCCCGTGGCGACCCACCAGGCGCTGAGCCCGATCAGGATCGCGCCGGCCAGCGCCGCGAGGCCGATCGGCCACCGGCGGCCCGCCGACTGCGCGACGATCGAATCGATCTCCTCCTCGGCCGCGGCAGGGGTCCGCTTCAGCCCTTCGGGCCCCGTCTCGAAGGCCCAGGCCATGGCGCACGCGACCGGGAAGCCGAGGATCACCAGGAACGCGATCGCGCTCAGGATCCACGGCGGGAGTCGCAGGGCCGGGACGAACACATCGGCGGCCTGCACGGCCACGAAGCCGACGCCGCCGTAGACGGCAGCGATGCGGAAGACCTTCCGACGCTTGAGCTCGGCGAAGAGCCGCTGGTAACCCTGGGTTTCGGACATTGGCCGAAGATCGCGGTTCGGGCGGCTGGCGGGCAAGGCACGTTGAGGGAAATCGCCTGCCACACGTTGATCCCGTTGATCCCCGGTTGACATTCTGCCCGACTCTCAGGGTGCCACGGAACGGCACCCGGAGGTATAATGTGGAACGCATGGCGCTCTCACAGATCACCTGGCAGGACGTCCAGCAGCTCCCGGACGATGGTCATCGCCACGAGGCGATCGAGGGGGAGCTGTACGTGACACCGGCGCCCTCGTTCAGGCACCAGCGGATCTCGCAGCGACTCGAGCAGGCGCTCCTGGAGCTTCTCGAGAGGCCGGGGCATGGACTCGTCGTACACGCCCCGATCGGGGTGGAGTTCCCGAGCACGTCAGAGGGTGTGCAGCCCGACATCGTCTTCGTCTCCTCCGCCCGGCGGGCCATCATCTCCGAGGCCGGGATTCAAGGCGCCCCGGACCTTTTGATCGAAATTCTATCGCCGACGACGGCGCACCGTGACCGTGGGATCAAGCGGAAGCTGTACGAGCGACAGGGCGTCGGTCAGTACTGGATCGTGGATCCCGAGGCGCGGGCGGTCGAGGTGTGGACCTTCGGCGGCGAGTCCGGATCCGGAGCCGCCCGGAAGCCTTCGTTCGAACGTTTCCGCGGGAACGTCCCCGTGCGGATGGAGGGGCGAACCGTGGGCCAGGTCGACCTGGCGGAGGTCTTCCGAAACGACTGAGCCCGGAGCGTAGCGCTGGTCTCCCTTCCGCCCGCCCTCACCACTCGATCTGCCCCTCCGCCTTGCGGATGAGACCTTCGTAGCGCGGATCCTCGCGCAGCTCGTCGTACAGCGGATCGAGCTTCAGGTCGCCGAGTCCGAAGACGCTGGGACGGGAGAGCAGTTCTTCCATGAACGCGAGAGCCTCATCCGTCCGGCCCGTAAGCACGTAGGTGCGAACGAGCAGCCAGTCGAAAGTGTCGGAGTCCTGTGAGTCGCGGTCGTAGCCATACAGCCGCACGGCTTCCTCGGCCTCCCGCACGGCTTCTTCGGCATCACCTGGGTCACCGCGCAGGGCCAGACTCAGCCCGAGATAGGCGTGCGCCGCCCCGGCCACTCCGAACCGGTCCCGCAGCCCGGGCTGTGGC
>JBATJK010000269.1:0-17860 GCA_049668445.1 Gemmatimonadota bacterium | reverse complement strand
CGTTCGTGTTGTTCTCCTTCGCCTCCCAGAACGCGGTCATCCCGGACGATGTCACGGCGCCCCTCATCGCGGCCGTAGCGGTCTCGATGGCGCTCACTCCGGTGCTCATGCTGCTCAACGAGAAGCTTATTCAGCCGCGCTTCGGGACCCGCGAGACCATAGGGCGGGAACCGGACGAGATTCACGCCAGCAGCCCGGTCATCATTGCCGGTTTCGGCCGGTTTGGCAGCATCGTCGGGCGGTTTCTGCGGGCCAACGGCGTGCGTCCCACGGTCCTGGAATACGACTCCGACCGGGTGGAGTTGCTGCGCAGGCTTGGCCTGAAAGTGTTTTACGGAGACGCTTCCCGAAAGGACCTTCTGGAGGCGGCGGGTGCCCGTGAGGCCCGGTTGCTCGTGATCGCGATGGAGGATCATTCGCGCGTGCTCTCGCTTGTCGAAACGGTGCAGAAGCACTTTCCCCACCTCGTCATCCTCGCCCGGGCCTCCGGTCGGCCGGAAGCCTATGAACTCCAGGACCAGGGGGTGGACCATGTGTACCGCGAGACCCTCGACACCTCGCTTCGCACCGGCATGGACGCCCTCAGGCTTCTTGGGCGACGGGGACACCAGACCTATCGCTCGGCCCGGACGTTCCGCATTCACGATGAAGAATCCGTGCGGGATCTGGGCCGGATGCGGCACGATCGAAAGGCCTACTTTTCGGCTGCTCGCGAAAGGATTCAGTCCCTCGAGGAGCTGCTGCTCACGGAGGTCCAGGGGCCGGTCGAGAACCGCGATGCGGGTTGGGACACGGATACGTTGCGGCAGGAGTACGGGGAAGGCGAGGAGTAAGCCGGAACTGAGTCTGGACCCTCAGAAGATCGTCGGAGAAGCCCCGTCGCGGCCCGGAACGATGACCCATGTTCCGTAGAATCGGATTTCGGGAACCGTTTCCTGGACGTCCTCGAACAGCCCGATCGAGTAGCTGCTGTTGCGCAGCCAGAGCCGGAAGTCTCCGCCCAGCCCAAGCGATTGGCCGATTCTGAAGTTGGCGGACAGGCGTCCCTGGTGCACCCAGTGGTCGGCGCTCCCGCCGTTGAGAGAATTGTGATTCACGCTTGTCATCCACGACGACCGCCACGTCGCGCCTCCGACGAAGCGCCCGATGTGCGCCTCGGCCTCGATCCGCCCGTCCAGTCCCGTCGTGTAGTCGAACGGGCGAAGGTTCCAACTCGAAGGAAGGTCGCCCGCCGGCTGAAGCGCTGAGTCGAGTGTGCCGAAGAGAATCGCGCCTCCCTGGATCCGGGTAACCACGTTGGACATGGCGCCCAGCTTCCACAGGGATTCCACCCGCAAGCCGATGTTCTGGTCTCCGAACTGATACGCCGAGTTGTCGTCGTATTCGTGGCTCTGAACGATGGCCCACACGTGTTCGGAAGAACCGCCACGTTTGAGGTCGCGAGTGAGCAGGTTCCCGCGCACGGCCAGCGCGCCGAACACGTTCTGATCACCCGCGTACATCGTCATGTCGAACTCGAACACATCAAAGGCGCCGCGACGGCGGCCATCGAATGGGCTCCCGAAGTCCATCCGGAACCGGAAGAAGCCTCCGGTCACGTCGTCGCGGGTGTCCGAGTCCGGGTTCACACCCCGGTACCCCGCGTCGAGCGAGAAGCGGAAGAAATCTGGCGTCCGGTCATTGGAATCCGCCGGATTGGGCGCAACCGAGAACATTCGGCCCGAGATCATCCGATTGAAGCCCCGGAGCGGATTCATGAAGAACCCCGCGACTTCGCGGCCGAATCGACCGGCCCCGGTGGCCTCGTTGCTGAGCACGGTGGACGACGAGCGGTATAGCGCCTCGCCCAGAGCGATTCCGCCCAGGGTGGTGTTGACCACGTCGTTGAACGCCATGGGGTGGCGCTCTCCACAGCATTCCCACATCAGGCTTCCGGCCAGAGTCAGCGGGACCGAGCCCCAGAATCCAATGCCGTTCGATCGAGACGCGTTGAAGTACGTGGATCCGTGGTACGGATGGTCGATCATGTTGGTGGCGAACAGATTACCGTCGTATTCGAAACCGTTGCTGATGTTGTTCCACCAGGTCTTGGGATAGACGACGGCAAAATCCTCGTCCCGGACGTAGTAGTTCATGCTCCAGGTGAACACGTTGATTCCCACGATCTCGCCGATGGCCACGACGGGGCGTGTGGGTACGCCCCAGGCGTCGACCTTCGGGGTCGGCTGCTCGTCAAGCTTCGGAGCTTCCTGCGCGGCGAGGGGGGATGAAGCCGCGATCAGGGCGAGAACGAGAAGCGGCAGGCAGGGAGCCGACCGCCCCCTGCTCCTCGGCGAATCCATCCGTGTCCTGACTCCATGCACGGGCCGTACTCCGTTGCCGCTTTCCGTGAGATCCGACGTTCGCGGACTCGCAAGCCCGGCGTACACCTGCATTTTCCGCCTGAATCCTATCCGTCCGGGGTCTACCGAGAAAGGTGCCAACACCTGGGCAGGTACAATAACAAAGCCCCGGTGCACGGCCGGGGCTTCGTCTTTGGCGTTCGGAGTGGCCTGAGACGTTTATTTGAACGCTCAAAGCACCCTAGGAACGCGCGAGCCACCCGGGTTGTGACGCCAGCCGCAGACCTACTGCCTCCGCGTTTTCTTGTTCAGTTCGATCGTGAGGGAGATAAGGGCCACGAGGAACCCCCCAAAGAAGAACGCGCTGCCCAGCAGGGCCGCGTGTTGCCCGGTGCCCGGCGCGAACGAGAATTCGGCCACCAGTCCCAGAATTCCGATGATGGCTCCGGCCCCCGCGACCACGATGGAAATGAGACGCACCCACTCGATCCGGCTCTTCGGCGGGAGCTCGTCGCGCAGGAGCCGCCACATGGCATATCCCACCAACGCGAGCAACAGCGCCACCGCGATGAAGGAAAAGGGATCCCCTTCACCCAGCCCAGCGAGGAGACGGTACAGCAATCTGCCTTCTTCCGGCATGGGACTCTCCCGTCTCGGTCACTGAGGGTCGTTGCGCAAGTAGACGAAGATCGGCCGAATCAGCGCGGCCAGACCGAGGGCGAGGAACACCCATATGTTCTGCCTGACGAAGTCCGACAGGAGGGCGCCCAAGACCATGCCCAGCAGGAGCATGCTCCACTTCAACAATACGATGTCAATCGGCCGCCACATCTTCTTCCGAAACAGCTTCATCCCGACCTCCGCTCAGTCCGGGGGTACTTCAGGTTCCATGGAAGATACGCGCGGAGAAGTAGTTTGACAGCCACCCGGCCCGTCGGGCCTCGAAGCGGTCATCATCACCACCTTGACCCCACAAGCTTCGGCCGAGTTCTGGGTCGATTGCTGGCGGAGGCTGCAGTGCGGCGCTACCGCAGAACAAGCAGGCCCCGCGGGACGTGCCCGCGAGGCCTGCTTTGGATACTGCGCCTGCTGTACTGCGGGGCTTTCTACAGGTCGAAGGCCCAGCCAGCAAGGGCGCCGAAGTACTGGGTATCCGACGAGCCCATGTAGCGACCTTCGACGAACAGACCGAAGTTGAAGCCCAGACCCGCGCCGAACTGGTATCCGAACTGCGATTCGGATTCCGACTCGAAATTGTCACCCGAAAACCTGTGGACCATGAGACCGAGACCACCGAACAGGTAGGGCTGGAGCCCATCGGGAGACCCAAACGAATAGTCAGCGATCGCCATCACGCCGTACGGGCTCGTCTTGGAATTCTCAAACAGTGTCCCGAATTCGTCCTTGGTGTTGTTCTGGCCGTAGAAGACCTCACCGCCGACCCCGAACCCGGAATCACCAAGACCGAAGATTACGCCACCGACGCCCATCCAGCCGGTGTTGGAGAAGTCACCAAAATCACCCGTGGGGAAGGACGCACCAGCCCCAACATACAGGGTGGTCTGTGCCTGCGCGGGAATGGCGAAAGCCAAAAAGGCAAACGCCGCGAGGAAGAAAACTGACCGCTTCTTCATCATCCGACCTCCGTGAAAGGATAAGAAACTGCCCATCCGTACAGGATGAAACTTGGCGGATTCCGAGGAACCCGGTTATGCGGATGGGCGAGACGTTCCAATCCTGGCACGGCTCGCTTTTACGGCGGGACATGAGCCTAAGCTCGTTAAAACCATACATCAAGACACTTAGGTTGGCAAGGGGGCACTCCTAGGTTGGCAAGGGGGCACTCCGGGGCCGGCAAAAAGCTGCGCTAGTCAGTACAGGCCGGGTCGGTGAAGCGAATGGCCACGGTGTTGAACTTGACGCAGTTCGGTGTGCCGCAGGTGCTGCGATCACCGGCGGGCCGAGCGGCCTCGGCCAAGACCGTCCCGATCACCCCGTCCGCGCCCATCTGGCGGGCCTTCTTGAGAGTTGCGTCGAGGTCCTCAGACGCTATGAGACCGACTTCCTCGTACGCGCACGTCGGTAGGTCGCTGGCGAAGACCTTGACCTCGTAATCCGAGGGTAGCGGATCCAGTTGAACCCTGGCCTGCGACTTCACCTTCGGCCCGCAGGCGGCGAGAAGCACGAGCAAGAACGGAATGACTGGCTTCGACATGGAGGCCTCCGCGGCAGCGTGGACCGGAGCGGACCCCTGATCCTAAGGGGGGCGCAGCCGCGAAGCGAACTTGCGTTTTCACGGCGATTCTTGAGATACTCGTACGATCAAATCCCGCCGCACCGGCTGCGGAAGGCAGAATACCCATTGCGCCGAGGAGTCTGACACTGAGGACGGAGACCGCGTGACCGCATTCGCTGCCGGGCTCCTGGCGCTTCTGCTCACCACGCATTACCTGGGTGACTTCACGCCGCTATCGACCGGCAAGATGCTGGAAGCCAAGGCCGCCGGCGGACCGGTCTCGCTCATCGCATCACACGCCGGCGTGCACGCGATCCTCGTCGGGTTGGTGGTTGCGGTGGCCACGGGCTTAGATGGACGCCTGGTCGCGGCCGCGGTCGCCATCGAGTTCTTAACCCACTTCATCATCGATACCGGCCGAGGGATGCTCGGAGCCCGGGTCGTCAAGTTCCGGGATTCGACCCATCGTGCGTTCTGGACGGCTCTCGGGGCTGATCAGCTTCTGCACTGCCTGGTGCTCATCGGTATCGCCGCCTTCGTGACGAAATGACGATACTGAGCGGCGCAGGTGCGCGGATGTCGAGCTTCTTCTCGGAACTGCGGCGGCGGCGCGTGTTCAGGGTCGGCGCGGCCTACGCCCTGGTAGGGTGGTTTCTGCTGCAGGCGGCAGACGTGATCGTCGAACCGCTGGGGCTGCCGGAGCAGATCCAGCCGCTGCTAATCGTGGCCGTCTTCCTCGGCTTCCCGGTAGCGGTGCTTCTCGCGTGGGCTTTCGACCTGACGCCGACCGGCGTGGAGCGAACACCTCTCCTGAGATCCGAGCGGGCGGTTGAGGCTGCGCCGGTCGTCGCGCTCGAAGAACCGCCTTCCTCGGCGGAGGCCGACCGTTCGGTGGCCGTCCTCCCGTTCTCCAACTTGAGCCAGGCTGCCGAAAACGAGTATTTCAGCGACGGGATCACGGACGACCTGATCACCCATCTGTCCAAGATCAACGACCTCCGCGTCATCTCCCGTACTTCCGTGATGCGGTTCAAGGAGCGAGCGGTCAGCATCCAGGAGATCGGCAGTGAACTGGGAGTGGCTCGCATTGTCGAGGGAAGCGTCCGCCGGGCGGGAGACCGGGTTCGCGTCAACGCGCAGTTGATCGACGTTCGCACCGACGATCATCTGTGGGCTGAGACCTACGACCGCGACCTCGAAGATATTTTCGCGATCCAGATGGATGTGGCGACGCGCATCGTGGAATCCCTGCACGCGCACCTCTCGATCGAGGAAGAGACAGGGCTCGCCGTGCAGCCGACGGATGACCTGGAGGCGTACGATCTATTCCTCAAGGGTCGGTACCACTGGAATCGTCGCACCGAGGCCGACCTGGTCCTGAGCGTGGATTACCTGACGCGTGCGGTGGAGCGGGATCGGCGGTATTCCCTCGCCCTAGCGGCCCTGGCCGATTCGTACGTCACCCTCGGCGTCTACGGCGCTCGCCCGCCTGGAGACGTCATGCCGAAGGCCCGATTGGCGGCTGACCGAGCGCTCGCCCTGGACGAATCCGCCGCCGCGGCCCTGGTATCGCGCGCGTCCGTAAGCGCGATCTTCGATTGGGACTGGAGCGAGGCCGAGAGCGACTACCAGGCGGCGATTTCCGATAGCCCCGGTTACGCCCTCGCACACCAGTGGTACGCGACCAACCTGTTGCTGCCCCTCGGCCGGTTCGACGAAGGCCGGGTTCACCTCGACCGGGCACACGAGCTGGACCCCCTGTCTCCCTCGATCCGGGTGAGTTTCGGCTTTCTCGCGTACTTCGAGCGGCTCTATCGCGAGGCGATCGAGGATCAGCGAAGGCTGGTTGCCAGCGACCCGCAGTTCGGAATGGCTCATTTCGTCATCGGCAGCTGTCACGAGCAGCTGGGCGAGTATCCCGCGGCCCTCACTGCCTTCCGGAAAGCGGTGGACCTGTCGGGCGGAAGCGCGGAGACCATCGCCGCGCTGGGGCACTGCCTGGCGCTGGCCGGGCAAACGGACGAAGCCCGTCACCTCCTGGAACAGCTGCAGAATCGGTCGCGGGAGTCTTACGTGTCACCGACCCGGCTGGCCCAGCTTCAGCTCGGTCTCGGTGAGCCGAATGAGGCGCTCGAACTGCTGGAGGCGGCGGCGGAAGGCAGGGCCGCGGACCTCGTGTGGATCGGGGTCAGTCCCGTCTTCGACGCGCTTCGCTCAAAGGACCGGTTCCAGGCGCTCGCCTCGACCGTCCTGGGCCCGCCACCGCCTCGCGCGCATGGATAGCATTCGGGCCTGGCTGGAGTCCCACGACCTGGCGCGACTCGAGGCGCTGTTCGCCGAGCACCAGATTGACCTGGACGTGCTCCCGGACCTGACGACCGCCGACCTCGCCGAGATGGGCATACCGCTCGGCGATCGCAAGCGAATCCTGCGGGCCATTCAGTCTATGGCTGACGATGGTCAAGCGAAGGCGCCTCCCGCACCGGCATCCACGGGGGTGGACGATTCGATCCGATCCCACACGGCTGCGGAGCGCCGCCAATTGACCATCGTCTTCTGTGATCTCGTCGGATCCACCGAACTCGCGAGTACCCTGGACCCGGAGGTATTGGGAGCGCTGATCAAGGCCTATCAGCAGTGCTGCATGGAGGTAGTACAACGCTGGGGCGGACACCTGGCCGAGTTCCTGGGAGACGGGGCCGTTGTGTACTTCGGGTGGCCCAGGGCCCACGAGAACGACGCGGAACGCGCAGTGCACGCGGCCCTCGACCTGGAGCGCGCCGTCGCGGCACTGCCGACCGGGCTCGCCGCACCGCTCACGGTGAGGGCGGGCATCGCTACCGGGGTGGTGATGGTCGGCGAGATCATGAACGAGGGAGTGGCCCAACGCGACGGTGTGGTGGGAGCCACCCCCAACCTGGCGGCCCGCGTCCAGTCCCTGGCTCCGCCGGGAGCGGTCGCGATCACCAGCCAGACCCGTCTCCTCGTCGGAGACCGCTTCGATCTGGAGAACCATGGCCTTCATCCGTTGAAGGGAATGGCCGAGCCGGTAGAGGTTTGGCTGGTGAAGGGAGTCAAGGCCCACAGGAGCCGTTTCGAGGCCCGGGTCGGCGGCCGCGTCGCTCCTCTCGTCGGTCGTCGGCAGGAAATGGGGCGGCTCGTGAACGCCTGGGAGGAGAGCGACTCCGAGGGCGGACGCTCCGTGATCGTGTTTGGCGAGCCCGGAATCGGCAAGTCGCGACTGCTCAAGGCATTGCTCGATCACCCGCTCTGCGAGGCGAGCCCGCAACTCGGCCTGCAGTGCTCTCCATTCCACGAGAGCACGCCTCTGAGGCCGTTCGTTGAATGGTTGAACCAGGAGGCTGGGATTGCTCTCGATACCAGCCCCGTAGAGCGAGCTCGAAAGACCGAGGAATACGCGGCACGCCTCGGACTAGACCTGTCGGCGACGATGCCTCTTCTGGCTTCACTGTTGTCCGTGCCTCTCGACCACCGATATCCAGCGCTCGGATTGAGCCCGCAGGTACAGCGTGAGCAGACGATCCGGCTCCTGATCTCGATGATACGCGATGCGATGAAGGACGAGCCGGGGATCATCGTGGTGGAGGACCTGCACTGGGCTGACCCCACGACGCTCGAGGTCCTCCGTCGCCTCGCCGACGAAGACGGAGTTCCGGGGCTGCTCGTGATGACCGCGCGCAACCAGTTCGAGTCGCCCTTCGATGAGGGAACCGCGATACGAATCGATCTAGCCCGGCTCGAACCCGGCCTGACGGAAGAGATGGCCGTGGGACTGAGCGGTATGAAGAGCCTTCCCGAGCCGTTGTTGAAAGCCATCCTGGCATCGTCGGACGGAGTCCCGCTGTTCGTGGAGGAGCTTACGCGCGCCCTCGTGGACTCCGGCGCGGTGATCGACGCGGGAGACCGATACGAGCTGGTCGTCGGGGAGCACGAACTCGCCGTCCCCGCCACGCTTCACGACCTACTGGTGGCCAGGCTGGATAATCTGCCCGAAGGAAGGACCGTGGCCCAGATCGCGTCGACCCTCGGACGATCGTTCTCTCAGAAGCTGCTGCAGGACGTCGTGGCTGCGCTCGGTGAAGCGCTGGACCGAGACCTCGATCGACTGTGCGACGCGGGCATTCTGAGTATGGAGACCCGGGCGGGCGACGACGCGACCTATGCTTTTCGCCATGCCATGGTACGAGAAGCGGCCTACCATTCGCAGCTCAAGGCGAGGCGCCGCGAGGTCCACGGTATCGTGGCCGGCGTGATCACCGACCGCTATCCCGCGGTAGTGGAGAGCCAGCCCGAGGTGGTGGCGCACCACTATGCCGGGGGAGGAGACCCGCATCGGGCATCGGACTACATGCTTCGGGCGGGACAGCGAGCGCTTCATGTGAGTGCCATTCGGGAGGCCATCGCTCATCTGTCCGGCGGCCTCACCTTGCTCGATGGCCTCCCTCCTTCGGAGGCACGCGATCGGTCCGAGATGCGACTCCAGGCCAGTCTCGGCACGAGCTTCATGCTCGCTCGTGGTTGGGCCGCCGAGGAGGTGGCAGCGGCGTACGAAGCCGCGGCGGACCTCAGCAGCGCGGCCGAGAGCACCGAAGAAGCCATCTGGATTCTGTGGGGCGTCTGGGTCGTCTACAACGTGAGGGGCCGGATCGGGGACGCCACGGAAGCCAGCGAGCGGATCCAGGCGCTGGCGGATAAGGAAGGCGGCGTCGATTCAGCGTTGCTGGCTGACATGATGGCGCTCCAGGTGGACCTGTACGCCGGCCGATTCGAACAATCGTGCCAGAGGTGCGAGTCGTTCCTTCGCCGCTACGACCCGGAACGGCACCGGGAACTCAAAGACCTCTATTCGACGGACCTCGAGCTCGTGTGCCTCGTCCACTACGCCATCAGCTCATGGATCTTGGGCGAAACCGAGCGGGCCGAGAAACTGGCTCGGGCGGCGGAAGAACTGGCGGAGCGCCTCGATCACCCCTACTCCTTCGCGTGGTGCAATACGTGGGGCGTGACGGTGGACATGTTTCAGGGACGCACCGAACGCGTGGCCCGACGCTGTGAGTCCGCGATGCGGGTCGCCGGCGAGCAGGAGTACGCCTACGTGACGGCCCTGGGCACCATGATCCGGGGCTGGCTCGCGGGTCAGCTCGGTGATCTCGAGGCCGGTGCCCGCGGCATGGACGACGGCCTGAAGGCCTTTCAGGCTACCGGCGCCGAGATCGCTGTCCCGTTCTTCAAGACCCTGCGGGCGGAGCAACTCGTGCGGGCCGGTCGTTCGGCTGAGGCTCTCCGGCTGCTCGATGATGCCGCGACTCGGATTCGGCGGTGGGGAGAGCGCTGGCAGGAGGCCGAGGTGTACCGGGTTCGCGGTAATGCGCTCAGCGCCGGGAACGGCGATCCGCTGCCGGCCGAGGCCGAGGCCGCCTACCGGAGTGCGATCGATATCGCGAAGGCCGGCGGAGCGAAGGCGTGGGAACTGAGCGCCAGTACCGATTACGCCCGGCAGCTCGTGCGAGCCGGGAGACGCGGCGACGCGGCCGAGCTTCTCGAGCCGATCCTCGAAGGCTGCGATCCGGCGATGGCGATGCCGGACGCCGAACGAGCCCGGGAGATCATGGGGGAACTTTGATCCCAGGGCCTGCGTAGCCGTTCAAGGCCCGACGCGCCGCCGACGAACCTCTGATAGTGGAAGACGACATGGGATTCGACGTAATCGTAGTGGGAGCCAGGTGTGCCGGCAGTTCGACCGCCATGTTGCTGGCCCGGCGCGGCCACCGCGTCCTTCTCCTGGACCGGAATGAGTTCCCAAGTGACATGACAGCCTCGACCCACATGATCTGGCATTCGGGCGTCGACTGCCTGCAGCGGTGGGGGTTGCTGGACAAGCTCCGAGGCACCGGGTGCCCTTCGATGAAGAAGTTCAACCTGGACATGGGTGAATTCGTCCTCTCCGGCTACGCGCCCCCGGCCGGCGACGCGGACGAGGCACTCGCCCCCCGGCGCTACGTGCTCGACGGACTGCTCCTGGAAGCGGCCCGGGAGGCAGGGGTCGAGTTCCGGCCGGGTTGTGCCGTGACCGATCTGCTTATGGAGGGCGACCGTGTGTGTGGCGTACGCCACACGGACCCGGACGGAAACGCGGTCGAAGAGCGGGCGACGCTGGTGATCGGAGCCGACGGCAGGAATTCCATGGTCGGCCGGCTGGTCGATTCGGCCGTGCGGGACGAACACCCTCCGCACCAGGGGACGATCTGGGCCTACTTCAGCGATCTCCCGATCGACGAGATGGAGTTCTACTCGCGGCCGGGCCGAATGGTCTACGCCTGGCAGACCAACGACGACATGACCCTGGCCGGCATCTGCTTTCCTTTCGCCGACTTCAAGGTCGCTGTGAAGAACCCCGCCGATAGTATGCCAGCCGAGCTGAACGAGCACGCCCCGGAATTTGCCCGACGGGTGAGGGAGGCGAAGCGCGAGGGCCGGTGGATGTCAGGCTCGACGCGCGGGTTCATCCGGACCGCATCCGGCCCCGGGTGGGCGCTGGTGGGCGATGCCGGCCTTACGATGGACCCGATCGGCGCGATGGGTATCAGCAACGCCTTTCGGGACGCGGATCTGCTGGCGGAAGCCGTCCACGAGGGCCTGTCTGGTAACGCTTCCCTCGACGAGGCCCTCGAGACGTTCGAGGAGCGGCGGGATCAGGCCTCGCTGCCGGTGTACGGGTTTTCGCGCGACATGGCCCTCCTCGAGCCGCCGCCACAGGTCATGATCGACCTGTTCACCGCCCTCCAACACAGCCAGCCGGATATCGACGCCTACTTCGGCATCTTCGCGCAGAGCGTTCCCGTGCAGGAGTTCTTCGCCCCCGAGAACGTCGAGCGGATCATCACCGAGGGGCAGTCAGCCGCAGGTAAGGCTCAACCAGACAACGGCTGAAGGAGCTGAATCACGATCTCCTCCGGCCCGACGAAGTAGACGGTCTTCAGCTTCATTTCCGCCACTAGAACGGGCGCGCTGAAGAAGCGCCACTCGTCCTTCAGCTTCTGGTAAGACGCCTCGATGTCCTCCACCACGAAGCCGATGTGTCGGTAGCCGGGTTGATCCAGATCCGGGTTGCTGTCGGGCGGGGGGGGGGTCGTGGGATGCAGGTACGTCAAGAGCTCGATGCGGGTCGCGTCCGGGCCGGCACCCGTGGGGGTCAGCGGAATGTACCGGGCCCTGGCGCCCGGATATCCTGTCAGCTCGGCCACCCACTGCCCCTCGAGGTCCTTGGCCTCTCCGGCCGTGAACCCGAAGTTCTCGGTGAAGAACGTGGCCATCCCTTCAAGGTCCTGCGTCACGACGTTCACGTGGTTGATGATGCCGCTACTCAACGCTGACCACCTTCCATTCGAGTTGGACCCAGTCCCCTCACCCGCGCTCGAGCATCCCCCACACCCCGCGTCGCATCACGCGGGATGATCGTCGTACTTCTTCCAGGTCGGCTTCTCGAGGCCGAGGTGCTTCTGGAGCATCAACTCCGCCGTCCCCAGCGCGCCCTCTACCCACCCCTGCCCGTGCGAGTAGCAGTCGCCACACACATAGACCTTGTACCGGGGATCGGGGTGAACCATCGCCTCGGTTACCTCGTAGCTCTTCACGCCGACCGGCCAGAAGTTGGCTCCGCCGCCGTACGGGTCGTCACCCCAGTCGCGATAGGCCGCCGCGTAGGGATCCGGAACGTCAGGCGGATTTCCGTGCAACTCCACCAGCTGACGGTGGACTTCCTCCACCATTCGCCTGGGCGCGGGGAAGTCGGACCAGTCAGGCAGGTCCATGTCTGCCGGGAGGTCGTTCGCGAACGAGGGGGCCGATGAATCCCTGAGACCGGCCCAGTAGTCCAGGTCGATGCCGTCGTCGTAGATGAGAATCACGGCGTGGTTGGTATCGGGATCCACCTTCCAGTAGTAGCACTGCCGCACCGGAAGATCGGTGACCGACTTCCCGTCCTTGATCTTGGGATCGACCTTCTCCCACCACGGCTCGGCGTAGCAGATCGCCAGCTTGAACAGGGGTATGGGAGTGACGGACCGGATGAGCGCCTGAACCTTCGTGTTGGTCGGATCGAGGACTGGACCCCTCGGCTCCAGCAGCTCCAGCGACCGACGCGGCATCCCGAGTATCAGGTGCCGGGCACGCACCGTCATCGGTCCTTCCGGGCCCTCCATGTCCAGCACGAGCGTTCCGTCGTCCTCTGCGTCGAACCCCTTGAGGCGGGTGTTCATGTGCAGCGCTCCCTGCTTCTCGTACTGCTGCAGCAGGGTGAGAGGGAGCTGCTGGTACCCCTCCTTGACATGCAGGTACTCCACGTTGGGACCGTAGTCCCCCACGTTCCAGCAGAATCCGTCGGCCGCGTTCCACGTGTGGTGGATGCTGTCGTAGCCGCCCGTGTCCCGCGCCATCCGGAACGCCTCGTGGCTGATCGTGCGGAGCATCAGGTAGCGCATCGGGAGCTCGTAGAGGGGCGTGCCCTCGAACGTTCCCTCCTCCGCCACCTTCTTCCAGTCATCAGGGCTCAGATCGGCGAGATCCTCCCAACGTTCGATCTTCTTTCCGAGCAGCTTCTCGATCGCCGGGCCCAGGGCGCGCATGGCCGCCACGGCGGTCAGGTTTCCGAGATCGTTCTCCGAGGACTCTTCGGGACGGAGCGCGTAAGGAACCTGGGTAGCGTCCGTCAGCTCCGACATCCTGAGGTGTTTACCGCGTACGTAAGTCAGGTTCTGCGGCTGGTCGGCAGCGAGGGACTCGGTCTCCAGGCCCAGGTGCTCAACGAGCGACGTGACCCAGGACTGTACCTTCTCGATGTACCGCATTCCGCCCAGCTCGACCCGTCCCGACGGAATGTGCGGGGGAATCACGGACAGCAGCCGGCCACCCATCCGCCCGCTCGACTCGAACAGCGCCACCGAGGGCGTCGCCCCCTCCGAGTCATTGAGCAGACGCCAGCCGCTGTAGATTCCTGATACGCCGCCGCCCACGATCGCGTAGTCCAGAACGTCTCCGTTGTGTTTGCTCATTCGACGCTCCTTAAGGTGTCGTCTTCTTGCAGTTCGGCATGTGCTTCGCCAGGTCGGGCCAGCCGTACGGCGGCATGGGGCGCGTATCGATGTGCGCGATGACGACCTGAGGCTGCCGGTCCCGGTCGGCCGCGAGGATCGCTTCCCTGAGGGCGGCCTCGAATTCAGCCGGTCCCTGGTCCTTCGTCACGGCTACCGCGCGGGCTCCGAGCCCCTCGGAGTACTTCACAAGGTCGGGGGCGCCCAGTCGGTAGTAGTCGGCCCACTCGTCGGCCGGAGGAAACAGCTCGGCCATCCCCTGGGTGACCATGCTGAGGTCGTCGTCGTACAGGACCACCCATACAGCTCCGACTCCGTACTGGGCGGCGGTCGAGATCTCCGACCCGTGCATCATGAAGGCCCCATCTCCCACCAGGGCCACGTTGGGGAGATCGGGCGCCGCGATCTTGCCTCCCACCACGGCTCCCACCGCGAAGCCCATCGGACCCATGTCCAGCGCCGAGTGATAGTGGAGGGGCGGATCGACCACCAGGTTGTTGAGCGACCAGCCGACGCAGTTCCCCGCATCGATGAAGATGTGGCCTGCGTCGAGACACTCGTTCATCACGCGCACCAGGGCTGCCGGGTGGAGCGGGGAAGCCTCTGAGTTTCGTCCCGCCGGATCGCTGAACGGCGAATGGCCGGCCTTGATACCGTCGATCACCGCCTGGCGGCGGTCGACGGCCGGTCGGTCAGGTTCACTGGCCTCCCCCAGAGCGCACAGGGCATCGATCGTGGCACCGGCATCCCCGATGATGCCCCGGGTGATCGGGAAGTCGCGGCCGATCACGCTCTGGTCGAGATCGATCTGCACGAAGTGATCCGTGGGGATCAGGTTCTTGGAGTAATGGTCGGTGGCGACGACGCTGGTCGCCAGCTCGCCCAGGCTGGATCCCACCACGAGCAATGCATCGAAATGATTCGGGTCGTCGGGGGGCTGGATGTACTTGTCCGGCCAGGTACAGGCCGTCATCCCGTAGTTCCTCAGGGACCAGGTGTGTGTTTCCGGGAAGATCCCCTTGGCGTCCGGCGTGGTCATCACCGGGAACCCGAACTTCTGGACCAGACCGGCGAAACGCTCCTGCCGGGCGGGGTCGTTCAGCGCCTGCCGTGCCCCGTTGCCCAGGAAGATGAGCGGGCGACGCGCGGAAACGAGCTCGTCGAAGGTCGCCTTCACCTTGGCCAGGTCGGTCGAGCTGGGCGTGGCGCGGTAGTTGTCGGTGGAACTGGGAAACGCGACCACGTACGGGTCGTCCGAACCCTGGATACCGTTGGTGACGCACTGGGCAGCCACGTCGTTCGGCAGACTCACGTGCGCCGCGCGCTGAGGCTGCGAGCGCGTGTCCCGCAGCGCCTGCTCGAAGAGCGTGGCGGCGTTCGCCTGGTCTGTGATCATCGTGGCATACTGGACGGCGTTCCGGTACACGCCGCCGATGTCGAGCTTCGAATCGATGCCTTCCTGCAGGTAGCCCTGGCCGAAGTACTTCTGCGGCACTTCTCCGCTGATCGCGAGCAGCGAGCAGTTGGCTGCCTGCGCGTTCATCATGCCCGTCAGCGCGTTGGTGGCCGCCGGGCCCGCCGTCGTGAGCACCACGCCCAGATCGCCCGAAACCCTCGAGTATCCGTGCGCGATATACGCGGCCCCCGTCTCGTGGCGGCAGATGAAGAAGTCGAACACATCGCGCTGCTCCTTCAACTCATCGATGAGCCAGATGATGGCTCCGCCAGGAATGCCGAACAGCTTGGTAGCCCCCTCGAGCTTCAGGTACTCGAGCAGCAGTCGGGCGACGGTAAGATTCGAACGGTGCGTCGTGAACGCCTCGCCGGCCGAGTGCTTGGGATCTGGTGCCGTGCATGTCATCATCGAGTTCCTTTGTGGGACGGGAGTCTTCGGGCGTCCGCCAGATAACTCAACAACGAGCGGCCTTGTCAAGGTTGACAAAGGAGAGTGTGTCGCCCCTCGCGGCTGGGGCTTCCGGCCTGAAAGCGTCTTGGGTAAGGTGGAACTGACAGGCGCTGCCCACTCACAACCGGAGGCCGGATGTCCTACAATTCGAAGTTCGAGGCGATCGCCGCACAGGAGAACGTCCCCCACCCGCCATCCGCCGTGGCCAACTACGTCGCCACCCGGCAGGTCGGAGACCTGCTGTTCGTGTCAGGCCAGGCGCCATTTCAGGGCAAGGACATCCCGAGCGAGTACATAGGGCAGTTGGGCGGCGACATCACGCTCGAGAAGGGCCAGAAGGCATCACGGATCACCGGGCTGAACCTGCTGTACGGTGTCCAGGATGCTCTGGGAACCCTCGACAACGTCGACTTCGTCGTGGCCGTCGACGGGATGGTCAACAGCACGCCGGACTTCGCGAACCAGCCCAAGGTGATCGACGGATGCTCTGACCTGATGGTCGAGATCTTCGGAGACGCGGGGAAGCACACCCGGTCCGCCATCGGACAGGTAGTTCTGGCCTTCAACATCTGCGTCGAGATCAAACTGATCGTGAAGGTCAAGAGCTAGGACCGGTCCCACGAAACAGCCTGGCGCTCAGGAGCTCGCCGCGGCGAGCTCCTGTTCCATCTCCCCGATGAAGCGCCGGGCGTTTTCGCTGGACGGATCCCGAGCAGCGCGCCGAGCCACAGCCCGACGGCCAGCCCTTCGAGCGACTGGATGTTGATCGCTACGACGACCAGGGATTCGCCGTACTTCTCGACCAGCGGCGGCAGTGACTCGGTGATGACCGCATGGCAATGCGGACATGTGGCGTGAAGGTATCACCATCAGGCGGCGAGGGAGACACACCGTGGATCCGCTCGACCAGGCGGCCCGCTCGCTGGCCCAATTCTCCCGCGAATCGCATTATTAGATGTAGCGGCCGGGGCTCGGATCCCCGCCCGGGACGGGCCCCGCCGATCGCCTCTGCATGGAGGTCTTCGTGAAGCCGGATCGCGCCTGCGTCATGTCAGAAGGGTTGATCACGGGTCTCATTGGGTACGTCGTGATCGTCCTGTTCTACGGAATCCTCAACGTCTTCACCGGTCAGTCCTTCTTTTCAACTGCGGCTCACCTTGGAGCCGGACTCGTGTCGGCTGCGAGAAGCAGCGGAGCGGTCGGAGCCGTGCTGGCGTTCAACGGTCTCCACATCGTCGCCTTCCTCTGCATCGGCCTCCTGGCCGCCTGGCTCGTGATGCAGACGGAGCGACACCCGAGCTTCTTCGTGCTTGCTCTCTTCATCGGCGTCGCGGGGCTGTTCGCCGTCATGGCGACGTTCCTGTCATTCGCCGCGAAGAGTGGTGTCGAACTGCCGATAGGGTCGGTGTTCGCCGCCAACCTGGTGGCGGGAGCGGCCATGGGTGCGTACCTGCTGAAGACCCACCCCCGGCTGTGGGCGGAAGTCAGGGACCACCTGGACCCGGAGATGGAGCATCCGGCTCCGCACTGAGGTGCTTCAGACGCTCGAGCCGTTCGGCTTGTGGAGACGGTTGGGGATCAGGATCAACATCACGAACGCGGCGATCGCCAGCACGGTGCCCACATGTCCCAGTACCGCGAAGAAGATCATCCACAAGACGAACAGTGCGGTTAGCGGTACGAGAAACCGTACCACGAGTCCAACCGGTGGATTCTTGTCCCTCATGGTCCCTCCCTGGCTTCGAGCTCTTCCCCCATCTCCAATATGAAGCGCCGGGCGTTCTCGTTCGAGGGGTCCATCTCGACGGCCCTGCCGTACATGGAGATGGACTCCTCCAGCCGGCCCGCGGCCCGGAGTCCCTCGCCCAGGCTGTCCCACACGTTCGAGGATTCGGGGTAGTCGACCGTATTCCGTTCGAACACCCAGATCGCTTCGTCCAGTCTTTCGCGCCTGAGCAGCAGGTAGCCGAGGCTGTTCACGTCGTCCTCTTCGAGCACGTCGGGGTGTTCGACCTTGACCCGCTCGAACTCGGCGACCCCCGCCTCGGTGCCCGAGGAAACGAACGCATGGGTCACGGCCAGCTTTGCCACATGTCCGGGGTCGTCGTAGGCGTCGTAGTCCAGCCATCTGATCGCCCACTGATCGTCGTCGAATACGAGACCGAGGAGTTCGGGCCCGATGGCCAGCCCGTTGGCGCTGTTCGTGAAATAGACCAGCGCGTCACCGCTTTCCGGGTATGCGACGACGAAGCAGCGCGCCGTGCCC